>NZ_JBEOOQ010000058.1:0-21926 GCF_040309305.1 Pseudoalteromonas sp. RB2-MNA-CIBAN-0110
TTACATGGATGTAAGCCAGTAGAATAACGCAGGAGCAGTTATCGAGCCCACTAGGTTACAAACCTCGCGCCGCGATTAAATCGCCCCTAGATTGAACAAATTTTAATCCTGAAAGGTCAACAGGCCCTACTACTATTAATAAACCACTAACTTAGTTCATAAAAACATAAGGTTATAAAATTTAATACGTATCAATTTTAGTTATTAGTAATTAAAACTGCTAAACTGGATTTTAAACTAATACCAATGCCCTAATTGGCCTATGTATTATATAAATTGAACAAAAGCTTACGGGGTGTTTTCTTTTGAATTTTTTACGATGTTTTCACGATATAGTTTCTAATCAATCTCTTGATTTTGAAAATAAAATTAATAAGCTCTTAGTGTTTGGGTTAGAAGTATTTGACCTTGAGCTAGGTATTATTAGTAAAGTAGATGAAAACAGCTACACCGTTTTATATGCCAAAACCCCTGACAACTCACTTTTACCCGGTACCGTGTTTGAATTACAAGGCACCTATTGCGTACATACGCTCGCTGCAGGCTCTGCACTTGCCTTTCATAAAGCATCTCAAAGCGCAATTGCAAACCACCCCTGTTATATAAACTTTCAGTTAGAGTCTTATATTGGCGCGCCAATAAAAATTGGTGAAAAAATATTTGGTACCGTTAACTTTTCATCCATAAACAGCTCTCCAGCTTTTAATGATGCAGCCTATGATTATATTGAGTTATTTGCACAATGGCTTGGATCGGAATTTGCTCGCACCCAAGCTAAAGAACAACTCATAAAAAATAGTAATACTTTATTAAAGTTAGAAAACGTTGCAAATATAGGTACGTGGGAGGTTGATCTAATCTCCGATAAAATTACCTGGAGCGAGCAAACATACCTCATACATGAGGTGGATGAACAATTTCAACCGCAAATGAATTCTGCAGTCGAGTTTTATAAAGAAGGTCCAAGTCGTGAAGGCATTACTCGCGCGGTAGAATTAGCCATAGAAAAAGGAAAAAAATGGAATCTAGAACTAGAAATAGTAACCGCTAAAAATAAACACTTATGGGTGGCTACCTTTGGTGAGGCCGAATTTGATGAAGGCCGATGTGTCCGATTATTTGGCACCTGCCAAGATGTAACCGAATCAGTAATGCTCCGAGAAGAGCTTAAACAAAAGCAAGCTCAAGCAGAGCGCCTACTTGAAGACAGAAGCATGCTATTTGCTAAAATCAGCCACGAATTAAGAACCCCACTGAATGGCATTACAGGTATGCTAACCACATTAGTTGATGAACACAGTGAAGAAGTTCGCGCTGAAAAAATTAAAATAGGCCTTAGAAGCGCCGATATTTTACTTAGTATTATTAACGAAGTGCTCGATTTTTCTAAAATTAATCATGGTGAGCTAAAGCTTGAACCTACTGACTTTTTACTAAAAACAATTTTTACCGATTTAACTTCTTTATATACACCTCTATTTAAAAACACGCATGTAACGCTACAAGTAAATAATACAATTGATGACAACTGCTGGGCGTTTAGCGACAACACACGCCTTAGCCAGATTGCTTCTAACTTACTGAGTAATGCACTTAAATTCACTGAAAATGGTTCAGTTACACTAAACACCAGCCTTTCTAAAGTAAAAACTAAGCTAAGTTTAAATATTGAAGTGTCTGATACAGGCCGAGGAATGAGTAAAGGCTTTTTAGAATCACTGTTTTCTCCTTTTTCTCAAGAAGTAGATGCTAAAAATTCAAAAGGTGGAACAGGCCTTGGCCTTGCAATAGTAAAAGAACTTGTTGAATATATGGGCGGCAAAATAAAGGTAAAAAGTACACCTAATAAAGGCACTACGTTTTTAGTAAATATTCCTATTGAGAAAGGGACAGAACAAAAACAAGAAAACCTCAAATCAACGTTAGATATCAATGGCAGTGAACTATCAGTACTTGTAGTCGATGATAACGATATTAATAGGTTGGTACTTCATGCTTCTTTAGGCAAACTTGATATAAAAGCCGACTCTGCAGTTGATGGCCAAGATGCTGTATTAAAATGTCGCCAAAAGCATTATGACCTTATTTTTATGGACTGCATAATGCCCATACTCGATGGATTCGAGGCAACAAAGCAGCTTAGATCAGAAAAAATCTGCTCGCATGAAGGAACCTACATAGTGGCTATAACTGCTAATACTTCATCACAAGATAAACTTGCCTGCAAACAAGCCGGTATGGATATGTTTATATCAAAACCGTTTAAACTACCCATACTTGAAAAAGCGGTTATTAATGCGCTTGAGCATACCGTAAAAATCAGCTAATTTTTACTGCACTGCCACTGGTGAAAAATAAGAACATAAAATGAAAAACATAATTAGAACTATATTACTAACAGTACTTATTGTTGCAGTATTTAAAGGCGTTTCCACTGAGCAATGGAGTTCATCAATAACAATTGTTATCGTATCAGGCGTATTGCTGTTAGTTACATTTATCAGTGCTAAGTCATCACGTGGATCATCAGCTTATACTGGCAGTGACTCATCAGTTTCCTCTAGCAGTAACTCATCGCATTCTCATACAAATTGTAGCGGCGGCGATTCTGGTGGCTGTGATTAATAAATCATAAAGGCCTATTAAAAACTTTGTGTTATGGGAATATTTTGCCAACAATTAAAATTGCTAAGTTCTGGCGTTCGATCGAGGCATTAGGAGAAATTGCTACTAGAATCCTTGGCCTAGGATTCGTCTATCTAATTTTCTCATTCATAGGGCAAGAATTAATAGGTGAGCAGTTCAAAAATGATGTCCTACTAAGCTTAGTCGTTTTACCTGCAATTTATGTCCTGAAAGATTCTCATAAAATATTGGAAGCAGTTTTTATAGAAGTTCTTACTAAAGACAACTCTATAACCGTATTTAGTGGAATACTAACAAGAAGAGAAGACAAACTAGGTTTCAAAAGCGTTGAAAATGTAGAGCAAGTCACAACAATTTTAGGCCGTATTTGTGGCTACTCCACAATCCACTTATATGCTTATGGAAGCTGGGTGAGGATACCTTTTATTAAAGATCCAGAGAAGCTCAGAGTTTGGCTTGAAGAGCGAATACCTCACTAAGATTTCAATAACATAAAAAAGCCGCCTTTGGAGAAGGGCGGCTTGGGTTAACAAACAGCTATGGGTGTAGCCTTGCTGTTATATCAAGAGAGTTTTTACTAATTACATTAAGCAGCGCTTTGATCAGCTTCTTCAGAGTGACGAATTAAATAATCAAATGCACCTAAACTTGCTGTTGCACCGCTGCCCATTGCAATAATAATTTGTTTAAACGGAGTATTGGTTGCATCCCCCGCGCCGTAAATTCCTGGTAGTGAAGTTGCGCCTTTAGCATCAATCAGTATTTCACCAAATTTGCTTAATTCAAGGTCGCTGTCTTTTAACCATTCGGTATTTGGTATTAAGCCTATTTGTACAAATATACCGGCAAGTTCAAGCTCTTTGCTCTCTCCCGACACTCTATCTGTGTACATTAAGCCAGTTACTTTTTTACCATCGCCAAGTACTTCGGTAGTTTGTGCACTTTTGATAATGGTAATATTAGCCATGCTTTTAGCTTTACGAATAAGCACTTCATCAGCACGTAGTGTGTCTGCAAATTCAAGTACCGTAACACTTTGCACAATATTAGCTAAATCGATTGCTGCTTCTATACCCGAATTACCACCGCCAATTACGGCAACAGGTTTACCTTTAAATAAAGGGCCATCACAATGTGGGCAATATGCCACACCATGGCCGCGATATTCTTGCTCCCCTGGTACGTTCATTTCGCGCCAGCGTGCACCAGTGGCAAGTACGAGCGACTTAGCTTTAAGTACTGCGCCATTTTCAAGTGTAATTTCGTAGCCATTGTTATAACCAAGTGCCGCTGCCCGCTGATTATGCATTACATCTACATCGTATTCTTTAACGTGTTCTTCAAGCTGGGCAACCAATTTTGGCCCTTCAGTCGCCTTAATCGAAATAAAGTTTTCTATTGCTAATGTATCTGCAACTTGTCCACCAAATCTGTCGGCAACAATACCTGTATTTAACCCTTTTCGTGCTGAGTAAATCGCAGCCGATGCGCCCGCAGGCCCGCCACCAATTACAAGTACATCAAATTTATCTTTTTTACTTAGCGATTCAGCTTGGCGCTGTGCCCCTTTGCTATCTACTTTATTGAGTATGTCGGTAAGGCTTAGTGCACCTTGGCTAAATGGTTCGCCATTTAAATATACAGCCGGTACAGCTAAAATATTTCGCTCTTCTACTTCATCTTGAAATAATGCGCCATCAATCATGGTCGCTTTAATATTGCTGTTTGTCGCTGCCATAGTATTAAGTGCTTGGACTACTTGCGGGCACGTTTGGCAACTTAAACTTATATATACTTCAAAGTTAAGTTCTTGAGTAAGCGATTGTATTTGTTCAATGTCTTCGCTTTTAGCTTTACTTGCGTGTCCGCCAGTATGTAAAAGAGCTAACACTAAACTTGTGAATTCGTGGCCCATAGGTACGCCTGCAAACGTAATATGAGTGTTTTTAATAGGTGAATGTACAACCATTGACGGGCGACGCGCGCTTGTATCTGGGTTGTTCATTACCGTAAATTTATCGCTCAGTGAGGCTAAATCGTTCGCTAAGCTTTCTACTTCTGCTGATTTTTTGCTGTCATCCAAGGCAATAAGCAGCTCAACAGGTTGAGTAAGCGATTCAAAATGGCTTTTTAATTGATTTTTTATGTTGTTATCTAACATGGCTTAACCCTTTTAGGAAAATTTAAACAGCAAGCCTCCCATGCCAAATAATGCATGTGCTTAAACAAGTATATTGATATAGGAGGCACCAACAAACGGATGTTCGTTGATTTAAGGGCAGTTACCTGCCCTTATAGTAGGAATAAATCTATACTTAGATTTTACCAACTAAATCTAGTGAAGGTGCAAGTGTGTCTTCACCTGGCTGCCAAGATGCAGGACAAACTTCACCGTCGTGAGTTGCAATGTATTGTGCAGCTTGTACTTTACGAACAAGTTCTTTAGCGCTACGGCCAATACCTAAATCGTGAGTTTCGATAATTTTAATTTCGCCTTCTGGGTTCATTACAAATGTACCGCGAAGTGCTAAGCCTTCTTCTTCAATCATTACGCCAAAGCTACGAGTAATACGTCCTGTTGGGTCGCCAATCATTGGGTAAGTAATTTTACCAATTGTGTCTGACGTATCGTGCCATGCTTTGTGAGTGAAGTGAGTGTCAGTAGATACTGAGTAAACTTCTACGCCCATTTCTTGAAGTTGTGCGTAATAATCTGCAACATCACCAAGTTCAGTAGGACATACAAATGTAAAGTCTGCTGGGTAAAAGAAGAAGATTGACCATTTACCTAGAACATCTTTTTCAGACAATTCTACAAAGTCACCGTTGTGGTAAGCGGTTGCATTGAATGGTTGTAATTTAGTATTGATTAATGAAGTGCTCATGGTATTTCCTCATCTATATTTAATCTATTTAAAAAGTAATCAACGCTCTCGTTTAAAACGACCTTCTGCGTTGGCTTGGTTAATACAATAAGGCTAATGGACAATTAAATAAAATTGATTGTTTAGATTAAAACAATCGGTTTTTTGGATTGAACTATATAATCCCTGTTATCGTAAGCATTATTTGGATTGTAAACGCTGGCGAATTATTAAGATCGCTAATCGCAATACTGCTACAATAGCCGCGCTTCAAATAAGTCATTAAATATAAGGCACGCCGTAATGGAAAAATTTTTTAACCACATACAACTAGGTTACTTAGGCTTAATCCCGTTTTTAGGGTGTGTGGGTTGGCCGCTTATGTTTGGCAGTAATAGCCTTAACTTAGAGTTTTTTACTTTTTACAGTATCGCCATTTTAGCATTTATGGCAGGTAGCTTGTGGCGCGCCGGAGAGCAAAGCTATAGCAATGCAATTAAAGCGGTATTACCTGTTACCCCAGTTCCATTTTTATCATTTTTACCTGTAGAGTGGGCACTGGCTTGGCTAGGTGCTAGTTTTTGGTTAGTACTTATATTTGAAAAAGCCACGCCGCAATGGAAAACCTATCATAAAGATTATCAAAAAATGCGTGTAGTACTTACCTCTGTTGTGTTTGTGTGTCACATTTTGACTATTGGTATGAGTATTTACCCTAAATAGCAGCTGTAAACTTAAATATTGCATGGTAATAAGGTAATATCCGCGCACTGCTATTTGAGGACACACCATGATTGACCAACTACGCCAACAACTCGACGAACTTGGCGAAAACTACGTAGAAAAAAACGCTGCATTTAAAATCAAAGTGATCCCATTTTTTTGTGCTATACGCATTAAAAAAGATCATAAAAGCGAAGGTCGTTTAAGCTTTTATTCAAGTCAATTACTCGAAATATTTTTAGTCGTCTTATTTTTGCTATTTGGTTTGACACTGTACGATACAGATGCAGGATTTACTCACGGCCCTATTCATATTGCCTTTGCCATTTTAATTACCTTTAATCTTATTATTAAACAAATCGCTATTGAAGGGTTAAAAACCAGACTTGCGTTTCATCGTTTACTAGCAAAAGACTCACAAACAAATAGCGATATAAATAATACTGCTACAAACATAAACGCTAAATAAAATATGTATTTAAATCCTCAATGGCGAATACTCACCGTAGGCGATGGCGATTTATCTTTTTCGAACGCTATTTACACTCATCTATCGCCAAAAGCTTTGGTTGCATCCACTTACGATGACCAGGCAACTATTGAGCAAAAGTACCAGCACAATGCACTTAGTAACTTAAAAGCGCATAACGTTGAGATACTTAATAGTTTTGATGTAACAAATCCCGCGTGTTGGCAAACTCTAAGTGAAAACCAGCACAGCTTTGACGTGGTTATTTTTCAGTTTCCGCTTATACCTGCGTTTGTTGGCCGTGAAGCATTTGAAAACAACACGCGCCAAACCAGTATGAACGTATTAAACCGCGCTTTGCTGCATCAATTTATTAAATACGCTAACGAATACGCGCTTGATAAAAATGGTCCAATGCTGTGTTATATCACTTCAAAGGATGTAAAACCTTATCGAGAATGGAATATAGAAGGGAGTTTAAATAACGGTTTAAACGCTGATTATTTAGGCCAAATCCCATTTGATATTAGCCATTTTGAAGGTTATAAAATTCGTAATGTTGACCGCGATAAACACGTTAAAGACACCAGCGGCATAACTTACGTTTTCAGCCCAAAAAGTATTGATACACATACTAGCGAATTAAGCTCACGTCTTACCAAACCTGCATACTTAACATCTAACCATTGCTCCCTTTGCCGCGTTGGACCCTATATGGCAAGCGAGGACGAAACCAAGCATCTAAACGCTAAAAAGCATCAGCAAATGCTGCACCTGGAAAGCGATTGGCAACAATGGCTAAATGAGTTTTATAGCTAATTAATAGCCCTACTACAGTTTATTTAATTACACCTTTTCGTGTTTAATTAAATCAGCTGCTTTTTCAGCAATCGCAATTACCGGTGCATTTGTGTTGCCGGTAATAATGGTAGGCATAATCGACGCATCGACTACGCGTAAGTTACTTACCCCGTGCACTCGCAAATTAGTATCCACCACTGCCATTGAGTCCTGCCCCATTTTACATGTCCCGACTGGGTGATATTCGGTATCTGCAGTTTGGCGTATAAACTCAATTAGCTGATCATCATTATTTATATCAAGCGGATAGAGCATTTTACCGCGTATGTTATCAAAAGCTTTGCTTTGCATAATAGTGAGTGTTTTTCTAAGGCCTGCAAGCATTACAGTTAAATCATCTGGATGGCTTAAGTAATTAGGGTCAATAAGTGGAGCACTACGTGGGTTGTTATCAGCTAATGTAATAGTACCTCGGCTTTTGGGGCGCATAATACTGCTGTGTATACTGTAACCATGCCCAGTGTGTAATTTACGACTATGATCGTCCACCAGCCCAATTACAAATTCTAGCTGCACATCGGGCGCTGGCGAGCCTTCAAATAATTTAATAAACGCGTGCGACTCTGCAAAGTTACTGGTTAATCGCCCTTCTCGTTTACTAAACCAGTTAACACAGCCTTTTATAATGCTGGCAATGCCTAGCGGGCTTATACCAAATGTGCCTTTATTTGTTTTTGATTTATAAAGTGGCACTACTGTTAAGTGATCCTGTAAATTAGCGCCAACACCTTCAAGTACGTGCTGAACCTTAATGTTATGTGCACTTAAATGCTCTTTTGGGCCAATACCTGAAAGCATTAATATTTGAGGCGAATTAATAGCGCCAGCACTAAGTATTACCTCTTTTTTAGCACGTAAATTAATAACCTCTTTATTACGCTCTATTTGCACGCCTTGCGCTATCTTATTGGTTATATTTATTTTATTAACGTGGCTATGGGTTAATACCGTTAAATTTGGACGGTTTAAATGCGGTGTTAAATACGCTTTTGCTGCACTACAACGCTCGCCATTGCGCTGAGTTACCTGCGATAGACGTGCGCCGCTTTGCTCTTTGCCATTTATATCGTCGCTTAAATTAACGCCCTGCTCAGCACAGGCATTTAAAAAGTATTGGTTTGCATCGCTTGGGTTATTTAGCTCTTGTACATGTAGCAGACCCTTTGTCCCGTGCAGCTCATTATTTATAAACGCTTTATTGTTCTCAGCTTTAATAAAGTACGGGAGTAAACTCTCAAAATCCCATCCCGTGTTGCCATTAGCCGCCCATTGGTCGTAATCGTACTTATTACCTCTTATGTAAACCATTGCATTGATAGAGCTTGACCCACCCAGTACTTTGCCACGCGGCACAAAACCACACCGGTTATTAAGCTCTTTTTGTGGCACCGTATTGTAATGCCAGCTATTTATGCCATAAGGGACACTCGCTGCTATGCCTGCTGGCATTTGCACAAATGCACTTTTATCACTGCCGCCAGCTTCAATTAAGCACACACTTACATTTTTATCCTCAGACAATCGCGATGCCATAACGCAGCCGCCACTACCTGCGCCAATCACAATGTAATCAAATGTTGTATTGTTCATGGTGTACCTTAATAAAAGTTTTAACGGCTTTTACAGTAATAGTGCATAGAAAAACTCAACAAAACTTGATATTTTTAGACATCATTTATTTGAGGTTAACCATGAGCAGCCTAATCAGAGCCACGTCATTACAAGGTATAGATACCCTAATTAGCGAATTTGGCGGCGATCCGCATGAAATAATGCAAAGCTGTAATATTAATAACGTTGACTTTAAAAATCTCGATAACCAATATTTACCTTATCGAGATTACGCTGAGCTATTAGAGTACTGTGCTTGTAAGTTCAATTGTTCTAGTTTTGGCCTTAAGCTCGCAAGTAGACAAAATTTTGATATTTTAGGACATATTGCAATAGCAGCTAAAAGTAGTACTAATTTAGGTGATGCACTTAATTGGGTTATTAAATACCTTCACTTGCACAGCCCTGCACTTAGCTTAAACTCGCACCCTTTAGAGAATGATAAAAGCTTGTTTTTATCATTCGAAATTAATTTAAAACCATTACCGAACATTAACCAAGTGATTGAGCTAACCATTGGTTTAGCATTGGCTGTTATTAAAAAGCTGAGTAATAACCGCTGCAAACCAATTAATATATTTTTGCCAAAAAAATTAAGTACTAATACTCGTGCCTATAACACTTACTTTGGTTGTAACGTTATAGAGCATCGCAACAGCGCTGGTATTGTAATCTCAAAAAGTGATTTAACTCTTGAGCTTGATCACCCTGAACTAAATAAAGTACAAGCAGCGCTAAGCTTCTTGGCAAAAAACAAAGAACACACACAACCATTACCCAACCAAGTTAGTGCACTAATTAGGCCTATGCTTCCTATTTATCAATGTAGTAACCAAACTATTTCAGCTGCGCTGGGTATGCACCCGCGTACTCTGCATCGAGAACTTATCAAACATAATACGAGCTTTGTAAAACTTAAAGATGCCACTCGTCGCGCTTTAGCTGCACACTATTTAGCGCAAAACCAATTTACAATATCAACCATATCTGAGCTTTTAGGGTATCAGGAGCAAGCAACACTAAGTGTTAATGTTAAACGCTGGTTTGGATGTTCTCCTCGAGCATATAGGACTAAAAAAATGTTAAACTAAACACTCTTATTATTATTTTTATTTAAGCTAAGGAGTGAGCATGAACTTTGTTATTGTTGGCACCAATTTTATTAGCGACACACTGTTAGCCGCTGCAAATACGTTAAACGATTTTAATTTATATGGTGTGTGCTCGCGCGCAGTATCAAGCGGCGAAGCATTTTTAGCCAAACACCCACAAAATGCACAAGCAAAAATTTTCACCTCAATCGAGCAAGTATGCCAAGATCAAAATGTTGATGCTGTCTACATAGCCGCCCCTAACAGCTTACATAAGCAATATGCCGTTATGTGCCTAGAAGCAGGTAAACATGTCCTTGGCGAAAAACCATCAGCTGCTAATTCTAAAGAGCTTGCAAGCATTATAGCTACAGCAAAAAAGCATCAGCGCCTTTACATGGAAGCCATGATGACCACTCACTTGCCTAACTTTGCACGGCTGCAACAGGCAATGGTAAAAATTGGCACTCCACGTAAATATATTGGCCAGTACAGTCAATATTCATCGCGTTACGATAAGTATAAAAATGGCGAACGCCCAAATACATTTTTACCCGAGTTTGCTAACGGTGCTTTGGTTGATTTAGGGATTTACCCACTGTATTTATTGATTGCATTGTGGGGCGCACCAAACAGTGTACACGCAAGCGGCGTATTACTTGATACAGGTGTTGATGGTGCGGGGGATGTATTACTAAACTACGCTGATAAACAAGCCGTTATTAGCTACTCTAAAATATCGCAAGGCGACAACATAACCGAAATACAAGGCGAACTTGGACGCATACGTATAGAAGCTGTATCGCAACTCAAAAAGGTGGAGTTTATTGCTAATAATGGTGAGGTAGAGGTTATATCCCAGCCGTTTGATGAGCACTTTATGAAATACGAAGTTGAACATTTTATGGCATTAGTGAAGCAAAATATTCTTGAGTCACCCGTTAATACACATATTTTAGCCAGTAACGTAATGAGCGTACTTGATGAAGCGCGCAAACAGCTTGGGGTTGTGTACCCTAACGACTAACTAAATAAAATATGGGCGTTAACCAACGACAGTTAACGCCCAGAAGAAAGCTTAAATAGCTCTCGTACAACGACATATCTTATAAAACACATTTAAAAATAGCGATCCCCATCCATGGGCAATCAAATACTTCTACAGCAAACTTAACACTAACAACCCAAATTCGGTTTATTACCAATATTTATTATTCAATAACCTTAAAACTAACCTAACACATAAAAACATTACCAATCAAGCTAGCCAATTGCATTATTTTAAACTAAATTGGTAATACAAGAATACAACCATTGGTGTATAGTGGTTTTTAACCATAACATCGCGTTAGAATTTTGACATAATAGTGAATTTTGAGGTAACCTCTGGTATTAACAGTTGGTTTTGACTTTTAGGCCCCAGAGGCCATTATTCCTTAAGGTAATGAAGGTAAAGTATGGGTAATCGTCGCTTATTTTGGCGCATAGTTGATAAAATTGAGTCTTTAATAAATCAAGGCGAATTTTCTGCTGGGAGTCGTTTACCACCTGAACGTGAACTTGCAGAAATGTTTGATGTAAGTCGCCCTACCATTAGAGAAGCTATTATCGCATTAGAAGTACGTGGCCGAGTTGAAGTTAAAACCGGCTCTGGTGTTTACGTAGTAGAACAAAAAAATGCATCTATAAAATCAAAAGAGATCAGTGCATTTGAACTTACTCAAGCTCGCGCATTAATTGAAGGCGAAATTGCCGCTTTAGCTGCTCAAAGCATTACAGAAGAAGAACTAGAGCAACTAAATAAAACATTAATTGCCATGGAAAAAGGCCTTTATGTTGAGCAAGCCGACCGTGAGTTCCACGAAATTATAGCTAGAGCAACGCGCAATAAAGCACTTGAATTTGCAGTGTCTAACTTGTGGGATTTACGTTTAACAAATCCACAAATTGTTGCTGACTATGGCAGTGTGTGTAAAAACAATAACGAGTGCGTTATGGACGAACACACCGCTATTTATACAGCCCTAAAGTCGCATGATGCAAATGCAGCGCGCACCGCAATGCACAAACATTTTAACCGCTTAATTAATGCTTTATTTGACGCTGTAGAATCGCGTGCACTTGAAGAAATTAAACGCAAAAATGATGAAAAACGAGGCCTCTACTCGCTTGATGGCTTAGTTAATAAAAGTGCCCACTAAGGCCTTTTAACCAACTGATTAAAGTTAGCAAACGCCTGTTTGCTAACTTTACCTCTTACTTTATTTACCCTGCCCTATTTAATATACTTTTAATTGCGCTATTTTTGGTCGCAAACACTTACCTATAAATTTAAAAAAAGATACTATGCCGCCATTAATATCGGGCGGGTTTAGCTTTTATACTCCCTGCATTACAATTTAACTAATTGATAGAGTTACTCAACTCAAGGATTAAAATGCAAGCATCTTCAAAAAGTTATTTACTGGCTATCGTGTGTGTACTGCTTGCAATGATGACCATTCAAACGGGCGCGTCATTTGCAAAACAGCTTTTTCCTATTGTTGGCCCTGAAGGTACAACTGCCCTTAGGCTTGGTTTTTCTGCCTTTATACTTTGCTTAGTGTTTAAACCTTGGAAACACTTACCTACTTCTGGTAATCATATTCCTATAATTGTGTATGGTTTAAGTTTAGGCGGCATGAACATTTTGTTTTATTACGCCATTGAACGCATTCCACTAGGCATTGGTGTTGCGCTTGAATTTACAGGCCCGCTTGCTGTTGCCTTATTTTCATCACGCCGCAAACGTGACTTATTTTGGGTTGCCTGTGCTATTGCCGGTATTTTGCTTCTGCTTCCTGATATGAGCGGCCAAGACAGCCTTGATCCATTGGGTGTAGCTCTTGCGCTTGGCGCCGGTGCATGTTGGGCAGGTTATATATTATTTGGTAAAAAAACGGGCACACAAAGCTCTGGTGGAGCCACTGTCGCATTGGGTATGACCGTTGCCGCTATAGTGCTAGTACCTTACGGCGGCATTATGCAAAGCGCCGCGTTTACGTGGGAAATTATCCCACTGGGTATTGGTATTGCTATTTTATCAAGCGCACTGCCTTACACACTTGAAATGGTTGCACTGCGTAACATGCCTTCACAAGGGTTTAGCGTAATGATGAGCTTAGAGCCTGCAATAGCTTCGCTCGCAGGGTTTATTATACTGGGTGAATTGCTTACTTTATGGCAGTGGCTCGCTATTTTACTTGTAATTATTGCATCTGTTGGTAGCTCGTTTTCAAACGCAAAAAAACAGACTACTTAATTAACTACCAAATAATCTAAATAACCTAAATAAAGTCACCACGCAACATGGTGACTTTATTGTGTTGTATCCGGTAATTTTTTAACCCACAGCCCTACTTTGCTTTTTAGTTGTAACCAAATAACCAATCAACGAAATAAGCGGCATGCCCGTCGCAACCAGTGCAATACCAGTCCACCCGCCCGCTTCATATAATGGGCTGGCAATAAGCGAGCCTACTGCGCCACCTACAAATATGCTAGTCATGTAAATAGCGTTTAAACGCGCACGGCTTTGCGGTTCTAGTGCATACACTGCACGTTGACCCAATACCATATTGGCCTGCACAGCAAAATCAATAAACACACCGGTTAATGCCAATACTATAATGCCGTAAGGTAGCTCAAATAAGCTTGGTAAAAAGCACACTGCTGCAATTACTTTGGCCAGTAACGATACCTGATGTGTATAGCCTTTATCTGCCAAGCGACCAACAATGGGGGCAGCTACAGCACCTGCCGCACCCACTAATGCAAACAATGCTATTTCTGATTGCGATAAACCATACTCACGGGCAAGCACAACCGGTACGCTCGTCCAAAATAAACTGAACGATGCAAACATTAATGCTTGAAAAAGTGAACGTTGGCGCAGCACTGGTTGGCTTATCATTAACTGTTTAAGCGATTTTAATAACTTAAAATACGTTGTTTTATGGGTAGGTTGCCTGCTTGGAATAGCAAAATAAATTACGCCTGCAATAAACACCATACACCCTGCTGCAAAGTAAAATACAGCACGCCAACCAAAGTGATCGGCTATTAAACTCGATATAGGTCTTGCCAGCAAAATACCTAGCAAGAGACCCGCCATAATATTGCCAAGAACCTGTCCGCGCTTCTCGTCAGACGATAAATGCGCAGCAAGCGGAATAAGCACCTGAACAGAAACCGAGCTCATACCTATCATTAAACATAAAATAAGCATTACATTAGGTGAATCAGCAAGTGCCGTACCCACTAAACTCAAAAACGACACAGCTAAAGTAATCAGCATTAAACGCTTATTTTCAATTAAGTCAGCTAATGGCACTAAAAAAAACAACCCCAAAGCGTAGCCTATTTGTGTAAGCGATACGATTAGGCTAGCACTGTGCGCACTTAATCCAACTTCTGGGGCAAGCAACTCAATAATAGGTTGAGCGTAGTAAATATTGGCAACAATAAGACCGCAACACAAAGCAATAATAGTAACGAGTGTATTGCTAAGTGGTTGCGCTGAAACGCCTGGTTGGGTCATGTGTGTCTCTACTTTATAAAAATAATAAAACCCAACCAGCAAACGCGGGTTGGGTTTTTACAAAAAGCTTCGTTTTACTTAATTGGTGATGGCTGCCCATGTGGGCTTGAGCGTAAATACTGTTTAGGTGCAGTTACTGTAGCGCCAAGCTCTGCAGCTGCATGCCACGGCCAATGCGGGTTATATAAAATGCCACGCGCCAGCGCTACACCATCGGCTTGCTGCTCACTAATAATATCCTCGGCTTGTTGCGCCTCAGTAATTAAACCCACCGCTATAACAGGCATTTTAACCGCTTCTTTTATGGCTGTTGCAAACGGTACCTGAAAATTAGGTTTTACTGGTATTTGTTGCTCAGGACTTAAACCCGCAGTACTTACATGAATAAAGTCACAGCCGAGTTCATCAAGCGCTTTACTAAGCACTATCGATTGCTCTAAATCCCAGCCGCCTTCAACCCAATCAGTTGCCGAAATACGCACACCTACCGCTTTTTCACTAGGAAATACCGCTCTTACCGCTTTAAACACATCAAGCAATAAACGCATTCTGTTTTCTAGGCTACCACCGTAGTTGTCATCGCGCTCGTTTGAAAGTGGCGACAAAAACTGGTGTAACAGGTAACCGTGCGCACCATGTAGCTCGATTAAATCAAGGCCGAGTTCATCAGCGCGTTTAGCTGCACTGACAAAGTCTTTAATTAATGAGTCTATGTCGTCTTAGCTCATTGCTTTTGGCACTGGGCTGCTATCGTCGTACGCAACTGCCGAAGGTGCCACGGTTTGCCAGCCATTAACGTCATCAGGTGCAATAGCATCGCCACCGTCCCATGGTTTTTCAGTTGATGCTTTGCGCCCAGCATGCGCCAACTGAATACCAATAGGCATAGAGCTGTATTGTCTTATTGCTTTTAGGCTTTTGCCCAGGGCTTGCTGGGTTTCGTTATTCCAAAGCCCTAAATCGCCGTAGCTAATACGCCCTTCTGGGTTTACTGCTGTTGCTTCTAAAATTAGCAATCCTGCACCACTCAAACTCAATTGGCCCAAATGAATAGTGTGCCAATCGCTAGCAGCGCCATTGTTTGCTGAGTACTGGCACATTGGTGCAATAATAATACGGTTATCTAACGTTACTTGCCCAAGTGATAAAGGCGAAAATAGTTGGCTCATTGTTAATCCTTAAAAACACGCACAAAAAAGTGCGGACAAAATAAAAAAGAGAATACGAAGCGGCAATCAAACACGCTCACTCAATAACTTACACAGTTACTTATAAATACGACTACCACTCTTAATGGGGATAAAAACATACTTTAATAGTGCTGATAAAAGCATAACTAATGACATTATAAACTATCCATTTTAATGTAATAATTTGTTTAACGAGCACGTCATAAAGCCATCTTTAAAAAATGAATGACTATTTACCTTTAAACAAGGGTGTGATTTTTAACCTAACTGTACCTAATAGCACTAAGCTATTGCTTATATTGCCTATTAACTAAATAAAAACCCCACATACAAACCATATTTATTCTATAAAAGTGAATTAAAATTCAATTTAGATATTCCAAGCTACTTCACTCCCTGATAAACTGCTTAACTTAATTTACTAATGTAAAACATTTGAACTGGGGATCACTTTTTATGTTTAAACCAAGCTTGTTAACCTTGGCTATTTCGAGCGCTGTTTCTAGCCTATTTTTATTGCCTAATGCCGCACTTGCTCAAGAAGAAGTTGCAGCTAAAAACAAATCACTCGAAGTAATCGAAGTTACAGCAACAAGGCGCAGCGGCTCTGTGCAAAATGCACCGCTAAATATTACAGCCCTTGATGCAGATATTATGAAAGATCAAAATATCAATGAGCTTGCGGATGTAGCACGCTGGGTACCTGGTTTAACAATTACCGATCAAGGTGGTCGCTCTGGCTCGCCTATTATTGTTCGTGGTTTAAATACAAACTCTTCTGGTCCATCGTCAGATGGTGGCACGGTATCTACTTATATAAACGAAATTCCAGTTTCGGTAGATATGCGCCTAGTAGATATTGAGCGTGTTGAAGTATTAATTGGGCCACAAGGCACGCTTTATGGAGCAGGCACATTGGGCGGTGCAATTCGCTACATGCTAAAACAGCCTGAGCTTGATTTTACATCGCTTGAAGTTTACGGCGACCTATTTCAAACAAAAGAAAGTGACTCTTTAGGTGGCGAAGGCGGCTTTATATTTAACCTTCCACTAATTGAAGACAAGCTTGCAGTTCGCGCCAGCTTAAACGTATATGAAGACCCAGGTTTTATCGATTACGGCTACGTAGTACGCGAGCCTGGTGTATCGTTGCCAGATCCAGATTGGAGCGACAGCTCAGCAATTAATAACAACCTTAAAAATGTAAAAGACGCCAACGGCGAAACCACCACTACAGGTCGTATTTCTGTACGCTTTAAACCAAATGAATCGTTTGAAGGTACGCTTAACTACTTTTACCAAAACCAAGACAGCGAAGGCCGCTCGATTGTTCATTACAACAGCCTTAATGCAAACAACGGTTTAAGCGACGTAATAGGTAAATACGAATCGGCTTATCGCTTTGAAGAGCCTCGCGAGAAAAAAGATCAATTACTAAGCCTCGAACTAAAAGCCGACCTAGGCTTTGCAGAGCTCGTATCGGCAACGGGTATTTCGAGCTTTGATGCCGACGGTCAACGCGACCAAACAGACTTACTTATTCGTCTTGATTACGGTTATGAAGAGTTTCCTTCGTTTTCAACGTTTACCCGTGAAATTGACGAAGAAGATACCTTCACTCAAGAAATTCGCTTAGTGTCGCAAGGCGACAGCGACTTTAACTGGATTGTGGGTGGCTTTTACAACAAAACAGAAACCGAAGCATCAAGCAGAGAGTTTACGCCTGGGTTTGACCAATTCGCTATTGATAACTTTGGTGGCGAGCAGCTAAGACCTGACTCATTAGAATACTTAGAGCTTACAAAAAGTACCGTCACTGAGTCTGCACTATTTGGTGAAGTTGGCTACCAAGTTACCGACAAATTAGATGTGACCATTGGTGCCCGTTTTTACAAATACGATATAGAGTCGCAAGCGGCTTTTGACTTCCCGCTAGCAAATACATTGTATGGTGGAGTAGATCCTGATGTAACCACCGTTACATACGAAAAAGACGAAGCAGGCGATAACGGTAACTTATTTAAATTTAATGCTAAATACCAGTTCACTGACTCAGTAATGGGTTATGTAACAGTAAGTGAAGGCTTTAGAATTGGCGGCTCAAACGGTTTAGTGTCTTGTCCTGATCCAATTGTTGAGGATCAACAAACAGGCTGTGGTAAACCTGACGAATTATTATATGAAGCCGACACCACAACAAACTACGAGCTAGGCTTTAAAAGTACATGGTTTAGAAGCCAACTACACTTTAACGCCGCGTTATTTAACGTAGATTGGGATGATGCGCAAATTACGGGCGCTACAGATATAGGTCAATTAACGTACCTTTCAAACGCAGGCAGCGCTAATGCAAAAGGGGTAGAAATTTCGACTCGTGCAATTTTATCTGACTCGTTTTCAGTTTACGCTACGTACGCTTACACAAAAGCAGAACTAACATCAGACGCACCATTTTTGTTTAATGCCGATGGTACCGGTGGCGCAGAAGACGGCGACCGTTTACCTGGTTCACCTGAAAACCAATTTTCGATGGGTGTAAACTATCAAACAGATGTGTTTAACGACAAAACGCTTGATATTAACTACGGTTTAACCGCGCAAAGCGACGTGCTTTCAAGAGTAGGACTTCGTGATAACGGCGAAACACTACCTGGTTACAGCTTAAGTAATATTTCAGCTAAATTAACGGCTGATGCATGGTCAACTACGCTATATGTTGATAACCTATTCAACAAATACGCGGTTACCTCAGTTCGTCGTTCAGATGCCGATATAACATCCGCTAATGGCGCCGACATACAACGTAACTACGGCCATTACATTAATCGCCCGCTTACGGTAGGTGTTAAATTTAACTACAAATTTGAAATATAATTTAAGCGACTTTTAAACAGTCTCACTTTTTAAATACTGTTTTAAGGCTCAAATTTATTTGAGCCTTTTTATTTTCTTTTACAAAATAATAATTACCAAAACCATGCAGCCAAATTTAAAGCAACTTCATCAAAGCGCAATACACTCCCTAAACCAAGGTAAAATAGAGCAAGCACACAAAGCCCTAGTGGAGTTAGTTACACTCAAACCAGACTTTGCTGATGGGTATTTTTTGTTAGCTATGGTTAATTTAACTGTTGGGCAAATACACAAAGCAATAAAGCTCATCGAAAAAGCTCTTACCCTTGGCCAAAGTATTGAATACACCGCGCAACTTGCTAAATGTTACGCACTTACTGGCGAATTACAAAAAGCAAAAAATACTGCCCTATCGGTTTCATTAAAACAAATAACTAAAGCCCTTGATGCCGACACACTTGGCGTTGCACTTACTCAAGCAGGCATTCACGAGCAAGCACTTAACTACTTTGAGCGCGCTATTAAACTGGCTACAGCAGCTAACAAAGCTCAACCACCGTTTTATTATAACTACGGTGTAAGCGCTAAGTTTTTAGGGCTATTTGATAAAGCCCAACACGCTTTTGAAAATGCCATAGCGCTTAACCCGCTGCATCATCAAAGTCATTTTGCATTAAGTGATTTAACTAAAGTAAGTAAGCAAAACAACCATATTGAGCGCTTAAAAACGTGTTTGAGCAAGTAACACACCCCGATGCAAAACTGCATATTGGCCATGCTTTAGCAAAAGAGTATCAAGATGTTGGTGAGTTTTCAGAGGCTTTTAACGCGTTAGAGCAAGGTAAAGTAGCAAAACGCACTGTGCAGCCGTTTGATCATAAAAGCTCAACTGAGTTATTTGAACATATTAAACTCTTAAGTGAACAGCACAAACAAGCGCTAACACAAGGTAACCCAACGGCCGAACCTATTTTTGTATTAGGCATGCCCCGATCTGGCACCACATTAGTTGAGCGTATTTTATCGAGCCACAGCGACGTGCAATCAGCCGGTGAATTACAAGACTTTGGCCTAAGTGTTAAAAAGCTAAGCCAAACACAAACACCTCACGTGCTCGACACTCAAACGCTCAGTAAAGCCTACGAGCTTGATTTTAATCAGCTTGGGTCAACCTATTTAAACGCAACACTCGTAATAACAGGCAGCCATAAACACTTTATTGATAAGCTCCCGTTTAACTTTTTTTATATCGATTTAATAACCAAAGCACTGCCAAACGCTAAAATCATTTGTATGCTGCGCGATCCAATCGACACCTGTATTGGCAACTACCGCCAGCTATTTACTATAAATAACCCCTACTACGCGTACTCGCTCGACCTACTCGACACCGCTAAATTTTACAGCCGTTTTTACAAACTAATGCAGCACTTTAGCGCCCTGCACAACAATATAAAATTAGTAAAATACGAAGAATTAGTCGCACAGCCCGAGCAGCAAATTAAAGAGTTAGTCAGCTTTTGTAACCTAGAGTGGCAGGAGCAATGTATAGATTTTCACTTAAACACCGCACCGGTCTCTACCGCCAGTAAAGTACAAGTTCGCCAACCACTTAACAATAAAGCAATCGGCCGTTGGAAGGCATTTAAGCCACATACAGATAAAGCAGTGGAGTACCTTTTAAAGCAAGGTATCTGTTTTGAGTAAGGGTTTTATAGCTGGGAGTTAAATGAGTGGACTTAGGGATAGTCCGCTTTGTGCCAGCGTAGGTCGGATAAGCGAAGCGCCATCCGACACAGTAAAATACCTTGCCAATTATTTTCAACATTTTATGTTGTCGAGTGGTTGGAGAGTGGCCATAAGCGGACCTTCATTATTCAGTCAATTCAAGAGGCAAAGACCAGATTGTACATACTGGTAGAGTGAAGGTCTTAGTTAAAAGACGTCTGCAATGAATGCATATGCAATGAGTGAAAAAAATTAACACTCACTGCTGTAAAAGTTTTACGTTGACCCTGCCCCAGTATGAAAAGTTCACTTTCGGGCAGTTAAACCGTGTATTGACGTTTACACAACTCACATTTTTACCCAACCTGCTGGCCACTTTGTCTCGTCTAAAACCGCAGCGGGACAAGAGATACGCGCCAATTTTATTTGACTATTAACACTGGGCAATCAGCTTTATTGGCGATCGTTTCTGCAACGTTAACATTCAAAAAATGAGAAAGTCCGGTTCTTCCATGACTGGCAATTACCACCATGCCTATATCACCGCTATTAGTCTCATCTAAAATCTCATTAATGGCATCACCATGTCGAATAACCGTTTCAATCTTTAAATCAGTATTCAACTGACCTAATAACTCATGCATTTTACTCGCCGCAGCGTCTTCCATATTTTTAGCTAACTCTTGGGGAGTTATCGCAAGGATCATATAATTCTCATTATCTGAAGGCTGATCAACAATGTGTAAAATACGAATGCCTACTTGATATAAATTCGCCACTTCAATGGCATATTGCAAAGCATGTGATGCAGTATCAGAAAAATCCGTAGGCCATAAAATATTACCTGTTCGCATATTATTCTCCTTCGCAATCTAAAATCATATTTTTCAATGATATTACCAACTCCATAAGAATAGACTCGGCTCCATCTCAGCAAGTTAAGTGTAGTGAGTATTAAAAGGTTATCTATTGATTACGATCAATAAATAACAATAAGGCACTAAAAGTAACAATACCTCATCAATTTATGCTTATTGATTAGGTTGTGATTGCAGAGTTTATTATTCTGGTTGTCGTTGTTGTTTCTTTTATAAGATAATCAATATTTGGAATAATTGGGGCTGACAGTCAGTTTTTCGCTCACAGTTGAACTTCACAAAAGTGCCATTTCAGGACGTTCGTAACGCCGCACTAAGCGGACTAAAACAGTGGGTTATAATATGTAGCGAAGCGAAACTGTAGTGGTACAGTGATTTTGGCCACCCATTAAGAAAGAAATGTTATGCTAATAAGCATACAAATTTGGGTGAA
>NZ_JBEOOQ010000059.1:0-15203 GCF_040309305.1 Pseudoalteromonas sp. RB2-MNA-CIBAN-0110
CACAACCAAATGGTTGCCCCTGGAGTAGCCGAAGAAAAACTTAATTCACTGTCCGGAATTAGCTGACCACAACATATTGACAGACTTAAGGCTCATATGTGCTATGCGTTATTTTGCGACATATTAACGAGTTCGACAAAATCACTTTCTTTCAGCACTCTAATTTTTTGCCCTTTTGAAATAAGTGTTTCAGCTTTTATATGCTTTGAACTTTTACTCTTACCTGCCAGTTTAGTTATATCTTGATCGCCTACTACCAATATCGTTGTTTTCTTGGTTACGCCAGATCCAACTTCACATCCTATACTAGAAGCAAGTTCCGAAGCTTCAGCTCTAGGTACCATTAAAGCACCAGTAAATGCCAAAACTTCACCGAATAATTCACCTTCTGGATTTCCTTTCCTGCATATTGTAGGTGCATTCAAGTCAATAGGTTTATTAACCCTAGAGAGCCATGACTCTATATCCATCCCTGTTTTATTTAGTGCTGCTAGAATAACTTGCCCAGATGCTTTTGCATCCTCTAATGCATCATGATGTTGAAATTCATAACCAATGATCTTACACACATTTGCTAATCCATATCCGCTCCAAGCACATTCTTCCCAAGCTCTTCTAGCAACGCGAGCGGAATCAAGCCAAGTTATATTAAAATGTTTAAGTGAACTTTGTTCAAAGGCTCGAAATAAAGACACACGATCAAAGTGAGTATGACAAACGCAAATTTCATCTGACATAAACTCAACAAGAATATCGTATACCTCCGACAATACAGGGGAATTAGCAACACTTTCCTCTGTAATTCCGTGTATCCCAACATTAATAAAGTCAAAATAGTCTTCTGGGTTGATCAAGCTAGACCATTCTTTTTGTAGTTCTCCATCTTTGTATTTTACTAAACCAATTTGGCAGATTGATGCCATATCAGCATTTGCAGTTTCAACATCTATTGCAACGAACTCCATCTCGACTCCTAAAAAGTATAAAAACATAATCTACGGTATGTGTCCGTTTTAAACCGACAAATGTTCCTATTTTACAATGCATTTACCTTAACCACCAAATAACCACATGTAAACCATTACTTAACATCAGATCAGTCTATGTTATTGCCAAAACACACCCAAATGGGTGAGAACAATAATATTGATTCAACAGCTACTTCCCATACAAAGCACATTGTTTATTGAGATTCAGTCTGCGCTATTCAAAAAACGGTACTTAAGTTAAAAGTACTTAATCTAACGCCTTTAGACTAATACCCTTAAATTAAAACCTTTAAAAGCTCTGCTTAATTTATACCCGCGAAACCGTTATACCCGCACAAGCATATTCAACCATAACTCTTTACTATATTATGCTCCTTTATATTTAATTTAACTTTCAGGGCATATAATGACAACGCACACACCGCCTTCCCACTCAGCCAACACAGCTGAAAAAACCTCTCTTTTGTACGTAATATTTATATCGGCCGTTGCTGCTATTGGTGGCTTTTTATTTGGTTTTGACTCGGGCGTTATTAACGGCACGGTGTCGGCGCTAGGTAGTGCATTTAATTCTAGCAGTGTGGCTACGGGGTTTAATGTAGCGTCTGTTTTACTTGGTTGTGCCTTAGGTGCACTTGCTGCGGGGCCACTGGCTGATAAGTTTGGCCGCCGTGCAATTATGATCATCACCGCTATTATTTTTGCCATTAGTGCGTTTGGGTCGGGCATTAGCGAAAGCTCTGCAGAGTTTATTTTTTATCGTTTATTTGGTGGTTTAGGTATTGGTGCTGCATCGGTATTAGCGCCAGCTTACATTGCAGAAGTTGCGCCACCAGCACTTCGCGGTCGTTTAGCGACATTACAACAACTCGCTATTGTACTGGGTTTGTTTGCGGCATTTTTAAGTAACTATTTAATTGCTGATGCAGCTGGCAGCGCGCAAAATATTTTAATGCTTGATATAGCCGCTTGGCGCTGGATGTTTTGGGCTGAGCTTGTGCCTGCTGTGTTGTTTTTAGTGGGTGTTTTATTTATACCGGAGTCACCTCGTTATTTAGTGGCGCAAGGTAAAGTAAACGATGCCAAAGCGGTATTTAGTAAAATATCAAACGACAATGCAGATAAGCAAATAAGCGATGTTAAACGCTCCTTGCATAGCGATACAAAACCAAGTATTCGCGATTTATTTATTGATGGCAGTAAAAAAGTACACCCAATTGTTTGGGTAGGTGTGGCGCTGAGTGTGTTTCAGCAATTTGTAGGTATTAACGTAGTGTTTTATTACGGCTCTGAGCTTTGGCAAGCCGCTGGGTTTGATGAGTCGCAATCGTTATTTATAAATGTGCTCGCAGGTACTACTAATATTGTATCGACCTTTATTGCCATTGCCCTAGTTGACAAGGTTGGCCGTAAACCACTGTTGCTTGTAGGCAGTATTGGTATGTTTATCAGCTTAAGCGCGCTTACTTATATATTTGGCAGCGCAGGCCTTGATGAAGCAGGCAAACTTGCCCTTAGCGATAACATGGGTACGTTTGCACTTATTATGGCTAACTTATTTGTGGTATTTTTTGGCTTAAGTTGGGGCCCTATTGTATGGGTATTATTAGGCGAAATGTTTAATAACCGTATTCGCGGTGCTGCCCTTGCCGTTGCTGCCAGTGCGCAGTGGATTGCTAATTTTGCAATCACCATGACCTTCCCTATTATGCTTGCCAATATAGGCCTTGCCGGTGCTTATGGCTTTTATGCGTTATCGGCACTTATAAGTGTATTTTTTGTTATTAAATACATTAAAGAAACGCGCGGTAAAACGCTCGAATCTATGTGATTTTAAAAAGCGGTGATATTAGTCGCCGCTTTGCCTTTGTATAAAGCAGCGTTATCTAGGGTCTTATATGGACTCCCTGTATAAATAACCTAAAGGTTAAATAGCAATCTTTGCTCATTTATTTTAACTTTATAGCCAATGCTCTATTACCTTTTATTATAACTAATCTATTTAAATTCCTTTTTAGAATATCAAAAATTAGCTATTGTCCGCCCATTCCAACTTTATGTGTCTACTAAAATGAAAAAACAGTTAATATCAGGCTTAGCTTTAACGTGTGCGTTAGGTTCGTTCAGTGCATTTGCTACTAATGGTTATTTTACTCACGGCTATGGCATGACCCACAAAGGCATGGCTGGCGCAGGTGTAGCACTTTCAGAAGAGTTAATGTCTGGCGCTAATAATCCTGCTACTTTTTTGCCAAACGGAACACAGCTATCTCTGGGCTTAGAGCTTTTTTCACCTGAGCGAAAATATACTGCATCAAAAGTAGATACTTTTTACCCTGACGCTTTTTATCTTGAGGCAAAAACACAGAAAAGCGACAACTCCGTATTCGCCATTCCAGAATTTGCTATTGGCCACCAATTAAATGAAAAAGTAAATATTGGCTTATTAGTGTATGGCAATGGCGGTATGAATACCGAGTACGGCGCAGAGTCCTCTCCTGAAGGAACCTTTTATGGTGGTACGGCAGGCGTGGATTTAAAGCAGCTCTTTATTAGCCCAACGGTAAGCTATGAATTGAATGAACAAACACGCCTTGGTGTGTCCCCTATTTACGTGGTGCAACAATTTGAAGCGCAAGGGCTTGGAAACTTTGCTCCTTTTTCGCAATCACCAGAAGCGCTTACAAATAATGGTACCGATACAAGTACGGGCCTGGGCATTCAACTAGGTATTAGCCAAGATATAAATTCGTCATTAAGCTGGGGGGCAAGTTACCGCTCATCAGTGTCTATGCAAGAGTTTGATAGCTATAAAGGTTTGTTTGCAGAGCAAGGCGGGTTTGATCTGCCAAGTTCGTTTCAAATTGGTGCAGCTTATAAACTTACACCTAGTAATCAGGTAGTATTTGATTGGCAAAAAATAAATTACAGCGAAGTAAAAAGTATTTCAAACCCAGTCAATAACTTGATGTCAGCGCCTTTAGGGGCTGATGCAGGAGCTGGATTTGGCTGGAACGATATGACTATTTATAAGCTTGGCTATCAGTGGCAGCGTACATCGCAACAAAAAATTCGTTTTGGGGTGTCTTACACCGAGCAACCTATTCCTTCGTCACAAGTTATATTAAATATTTTAGCGCCGGGCGTTCAAGAGTGGCATTTTACAACTGGCTTTAGCCATTCTTTTACCAACAAGGTACAATTAAACGCTATGGCTTTCTATTCGCCAGCTAAAAAAGTAACGGGTGCTAACTACTTAGCGCCTAATCAGCAAATATCAATCGAAATGAAACAAACCGGTTTAGGTGTTTCTATTGTTTGGGAAATTTAAAAAATGATAACAGAATTCACCCCAGTATCGGCTGCAATAGGCGGGGCATTAATAGGTATAGCGTGTACGTTATTACTGGTTTTATACGGAAAAATTGCGGGTATATCAGGCATTGTTAAATCTGTATTTGCTAAAGCAAATTCGGGCTCGCGTTGGCAGTTATACTTTATTTTAGGGTTGTTGTTGGCAGGAGTCGCTGTAAGGGTATTTGCGCCTTCTTTATTAGAGGGCGAATTACAGTTGCCGCCTTGGCTTATTATTGTTGCGGGGCTTTTAGTTGGCGCTGGTACAACTTTAGCTAATGGGTGCACAAGTGGCCATGGTGTGTGCGGCATGTCGCGCTTTTCTACTCGCTCTTGGGTTGCAACATGCACATTTATGCTTGTCGCCTTCATTACAGCAAACCTTGTAGGATAAATAATGAAAGCAATTATGATGGTTGTTATAGGCTTTATATTTGGCTTAGGACTTATTATTAGCGGGATGACAAACCCCGCTAAAGTGATTAACTTTCTTACCTACGGGAACCAATGGGACGCAAGCTTAATTATAGTGATGGCTGTTGCCATGCTAATAATGATGCTTACATGGTTATGGGTTGCAAAAAAAGAGAAGCCACTTATTTCAGGCACATTTAATTTAAGTGATTTAAAAAAAGTTGATTCGCGCTTAATTATTGGCTCAGTACTTTTTGGTTTAGGATGGGGTTTAAGTGGCATATGCCCAGGCCCGGGCTTGGTTCAATTAGTGTCTCTTAAAATGGAGTTTTTATTGTTTTTTGCAGCCGTGCTAGGCGGTATGTGGTTAGCCAAAAAAGTATAATATTTGCTGCCGACTAAACTCGGTAGCTACTTTACCCAAACAAAGGTACATAACTTGCTGCAATATATATAAAACTATATTGAACAGGTTTAAGTTATGCTAGATAAAGCGCTGGAATTTTCTAACAGCACACCTTGGTTAAGCGCAGCGTCCTCCCTTTTACTTATAGCTATACTACTGTTTTTAATTCGTTTTTTTGTAATGTACTGGCTAAAAAAATGGACTTCAAAAACCAAATTTATATTCGATACTTTACTAATAGAGTCAATATCTAAGCCGCTAACACTGTGCACAATTATTGTGCTACTCACCATTTTAGAGCACGACACCTTCATTATTAGTACTTCTATTTCTCAACAGATCCCTTTTAATAGCATTAATATTGTATTAGCGCTGCTTGCACTTATTATGTTTTTAGACCGCTTTATTATTGGCACTATTAATTACTATGGCGAACAATCTGCCGTGGTTTTTAATTCCAAAAGCATAATTAAAGGCGTGATACGCGTTACATTATCGTCAGTAGGATTACTGGTGTTAATGGGCACGTTAGGTATTTCTATTACGCCTATTATTGCCTCGTTAGGAATTACATCACTGGCTGTTGCCCTTGCTTTGCAACCTACCCTCGAAAACTTTTTTTCTGGCGTGCAGCTAGTAATAGATAAACCTATAAGGGTGGGTGATTTTATTGAGCTTGAATCTAAGGAGCAAGGCTTTGTTGATCATATAGGCTGGCGATCTACATGGGTTAAAATGCTACCCAACAATATGATTATTATACCTAATAGCCAATTATCTAAGTCGCGTATTATTAATTACTTTTACCCTGAAAAAGAGCTAAGCGTGCCTGTTGATATAAGCGTGCATTACGATTCAGATTTAGAATTTGTTGAGCAAGTAACACTTGAAGTGGCTCGTGAAATACTTATTTCACACGAATGGGGTGTTGATGATTACAATACCTTTGTGGTTTTTCATACCTTTGACAGATCAAGTATTAACTTTACGGTTATGCTGCGCGCAAAAGAATACTTTAATCGCTTTTGGGTTAAATCTGCTTTTATAAAAGCCCTGCATAAACGCTATAAAAAAGAAGGTATTGTAATCCCCTTCCCTATTACGGCTATTAACACGACTCAAGAAGCAGCTAAATTTAATAGTGATAAAAAGGTGCAAGGCAACACTTAAAAAAAGCGCGAGTAACTCTCGCGCTAATAAGTATTAAAACTTGTAAGTTATTTGCCCAATAATTTCACGAGGGCTGCCAGGAAAGTGGCCGTTCCGCTCACTAAACCCACTTACAGCATATTCTTTATCAAACAGATTATTAATATTTACACTCAATAACACGTTATCAAAGCGACTCGTCCAGCTCATATCAAATACGGTAAATGGTTTTACTTTTTGACCACTTGTACTAAGTTGCTCACTTACGTAATTTGCACCAAAGGCAATTGATGAGTCAATCGAATCCAGTGCGTAGCGAGTCCATAAACCTGCCTGGTGGCGTGGTGCATTAGCAAAGCGCGAACCATCTCCAAATGTATTTGAAAGCGTATCACCCGTTACGCCGTCTACCACTTGCGTATCGTTGTACGCGTAGTTAGCCGTTACGGTCCAGTGCTGCGACAAATCGCCAACTAAAGTTGTTTCAAATCCTCGGCTTTCTACTTCACCTATATTTAAAAGTGCAGCAATGCCATCCCCCGCGCCAGTATCGTCAGGGTTGCTCATTACCACGTTTTCTTTATTAATTTGGTAAATTGCAAAGGTGCTCATTATTTTGCCGTCAAGCCATTGGTTTTTCATACCCAGTTCGGTTTGCTTGCCGGTTTCTGGTTCTAAATTACCTTCGCCCTCTACATCTTCTTGGTCGGCTGACGATGTAGGGTTAAAGCTCTCTGAGTAGTTAATATATACCGATGTGTTTTCTACTGGCTGATAAGTAACAGCAACGCGCGGCGTTATGTCGTTATCTGAGTAACTAAAACCAGTTTCTTGATTAAACTCTTTAAAATGGTCATAGCGCAAACCTGCAATAATTGTCCACTGCTCGCCTACGCTAATTACGTCTTGAGCATACACACCAAATCGGTCGGTATCAACGCCATCGCGGTTCATGTCGGTAAGGTTATAAGTGCTTGGGTCGGTTTCACCGTAGTTTAAATTAAAAATATTTAAATTAGCGACGCCATCGGCCTCATATCGGGCACGTAAGTAGTCATATTCGGTATCAACGGTGTGGTAATCACCACCAAATAAAAACTGATGGGTTAATTGTCCTTGTCCAAAGTTATAAACAAAGTCGGTGGTTAAGCTTGCTTCTTTATTGGCACGAAATTGCTTACGGTATTCTCGTTTGATGGTTTCGTCATCAATGTTTGCTTCGCCATCACCATTTACATCTACCCAGCTTTGCGACTCATGGTAGGCTTGGTCTCGCTCGTTATCCATGTAGCGAAACGTAGTACTTAAAGAAAAATCATCATTAAAATAATGGCTAAGTTCTGCTTGAAGCACCAAAGCTTCCATATTTTGATAATCAACCGCTTCATTAGCGTTATAACTTGGGTCAACTAAAAAGTTGCCGTTGTCATCTACCGGTACGCCCCGTAGGCGGTTTCCGCCTAGGTCTTGTTTTATGTAGTCAACACTTGTGGTTAAGGTTGTTGAATCACTTAAATCAAATAACAATCCGCCTGTTAGCTCGGTATTAGCTGAGTCTGCATTGTTACGAAAGCTGTCTTGCTCTTCATAATAACCACCCAATCTATAAGCCATTGTATCGTTTAAACCACCCGTCATATCGAGTGATGCACCACGGGTGTTGTAATTACCCAAAGTAAGCTTTAATTCGCGTTTTTGTGTGTAGCTTGGCTTTTTAGTTACGTAATTAATCATCCCACCAGGTTCGCCACCGCCATACAAAGCAGAGGCAGGCCCTTTTAATACTTCAACACGTTCTACATTAAATAACTGCGGTACACCAAAGCCCGAATATGGGTCGCCACGCACACCATCGTAAAATACATTTGCGTCATCTCTAAAACCACGAAAAGTTACGCCTGAGTAGCTATATTCGCTCACTCCCGCAATAGATCGGTACAAATCGGTAATGTCACGCGCTGCTTGGTCAATAATAAGTTGCTCGGTTAATACCTGCGCAGATTGCGGAAGCTTAATAAGATCTAAATTAGTTTTAGTCCCAATTTTACTTTCGGTTTCTAGGTAAAATTGCTGGGCACGGCCAGTTACTTCAATAGTTTCAATGTCGTCGTTTTGTTGTGAAAAAGCTATATTAGAAAAAACAGATAAAGACGCAGCAATACTTAATGCCAAATAATTAGGGTTAAACATGATAATTCCTGGGAGAAGTGTAGATAGCCAACAACCTAAATGATAACTTTTATCATTTTCATAATCAACACAAGGGCGGGTTTAATACATCTAAATATTAGAACTAATATTACTTAAAACAGAGCGTTAGCCCTTTTATTGCAGTTAAAATAAAACCCCTACTGCACTAAATGCGGTAGGGGTTATTAAGTAGTTCTTAAATTAGTTTTAGCGTGTAATTTACCCAGCAATATTGCTAATTTGAATTACTGGAGACACGTTAGTAAAATTAACTAAATCAGCCGCTATTACTTCTTGATGAGGTGCAAAGGCTTGCTGAAAAGATTCTACCGATTCAAACACTAAATGCCCCATAGCAATATAAGTTGGCGCTTCGCCCGGTGCGCCACCTGCTAAACCTGCATCTGCACTACTTGATATAAGCGCTTTACCAACTAACTCTGCAACTAGGGGTAAATGTGTTTTACAGTAGTAGTCCATATCGAAAGTAGCACTTTCATTATTTGGGTATAATACGCTTACTTTAATCATTACATTCTCTCTTTTATTTACTAAAAAATTTAAAGCGTCTTTTGAAACAGTATGAATCATACATAAGTAAAAAAACGCATAAGTGAGCAGTCGCTCAATTATGAAGTATTCATACTCATAGCGCCAGTAATTTGATTGCAGTGCTTATTTTAATTAAGGTGATACTTCGCTAATTTACTTAAGTGCGGGTCGTTTTTTAAAATGTTTGGGCGGCAAAGACTCTACAAAGTTAACGCACGTATTTACCCAATATGCTAAATCAGAATCAGACTCAAAACCTTCAGGCAAAATATAAACCAAGCCCTTAACTGGTTTTCCGGTAAAGTCCATTTCAGTTACATGAGGTTTAGCTAAACAATCGCTGTAGTTTTCAGGCCCTACTCGCACCATCAGCTTGTTGCCTATTATTACGCAGCACATATAATCCGAAATTATAAAACATAAACCACCAAACATTTTCTTTACTACTAAATCGTGGCGCGCATTAAACAACTCATAAAGTCGCTCTTCTAATCCTCTGTCAAACGCCATTTTAGTATCTCTATTTTTAAATGAATGAATCTGAGATTAATTATGTAGGCTACTAAGCAATAGTAGGTACTAACAACAAATACATTATTTATCCTCTTATAAACTTTTTTATTGATCATCAAGCTTACAATAAAGGCATTATTTTATTAGTAGCTGCGATAATTTTTTAATCGATTCAGCTATCTCATCCATACTAATAGCGCCATAGCCAAAACGTATGTGGGTCGGTGAATCTTGATCGATAGCAAAAAACGTACTTAACGTCGAATCGTTATTTTTAAAATCAGAAAGATCTCTTCCCTCAACTAGTTTAGAAATATCAACCCAAATAGCTAAACCTCCAGTGGGCAGTATAAAAGAGATTTTTTCACCAAACACTCGAGTAAACTCTTGCGCGGTATAGTCTCTTCTTTGTTTATATTCACGACTTACTTTTCTTATGTGGCGTTTTACTTCACCTGATTCCATTAAGTCAGATATTACATGCTCAGTTATTGTGTTGCCTTGCCTATCAATAAGTACTATTTCTTGTGCCGCACGTTCAATAAACTGAATATCCGAAACGATGTATCCAAGCCTAAGTCCTGGCGCAAACACTTTAGACATAGAGCCAATATGCACTACATTTTCAGAATTAGGAAGGCTCGCTAATGGCGGAATTGGACTCGCCTCGTAGTGAAATTCATGATCGTAATCATCCTCAATGATAGAAAATTGATGGGTTTTAGATAACTCCAACAAAGCCAGCCTTCTGTGCATAGGCAAGCATACCGTTGTGGGATATTGATGATGAGGAGTAACGTAAACACCCGACACACTATGATTTTCGAGTATTTCGCGTAAATGTGATATATCAAGCCCTTGCTCATCTAATCTACATTTAACGACTTTAAAACCATTTGATTCAAACGCGGCTTTTGCAGGTAAGTAACATAAATCTTCCATAATAATGACCCCTTTTTTGGAGTCTAATACTCTAGATGCTAAATAGATGCCCATTTGACTGCCCCTCACAATACATATTTCTTGTTCTGAGCAGTTCATGAATCGATCGCTGGAGAGCATTTTTTGTATTGAGTTACGAAGTTCAATAGCGCCGCGAGGATCGCCGTAACCTAGCTTAGAATGACGACTTAAATTAACGCATACTCGCCGGTAGGTACGCGCCAATAACTCATATGGAATTAAACGAGCATCTGGTGTGCCATCATTTGTTATTGATACACAATCAGCTAACGCCAAAGCATCAAGATATAAACTTTCGATCAGCTTAGATGATGGTTTCGTTTTTTTTGTACTACTGATCAAACTGGTATTTGCAGCTGACAAACTTTGCTCTGGTAGTGTTTCAGATACGAACGTGCCGCGCCTCAGTTTGCTTTTCAACCAGCCTTGCACCTCAAGTTCTTCGTAAACTTGTTGCACTGTTTTTCGATTAATACCTAACTGATTAGCCAATGAGCGAGAGCCAGGCAACATACTTCCTGGCGTTAAACGCCCAGTTTGTATGTCTTTTGTTATACGGTTCAATAGTTTCGAATGGAGCGTTTTACCGCAGCTATCCTCAAAAGTGAACTGAATATCCCAAGGTCTTAACATAAACACCTCATCACTGGACCCCTTAACTTTGCATTTCTGGCTCTTATTTTTAACCCAGATTATCGCTATCTTACTGCCATTGTCAAAACATAAAAAGAGAATAACTCACATGAAAACACTAAATACAACTAAAGAAGCCTTGATGCAAAATGCGCAGCAAGACATGCAAACACTCATTCAAGATAGCAACTTAACAGATCGCGAAAAACTGGCGCTAACATGCCGAATATTATTTGATAAAGGCCACGACTCTGGGTTAGCGGGGCAAATTACTAGCCGTACAGAGAAAAATAATACCTTTTTAACACAACGATTTGGATTAGGTTTTGACGAAGTAAGTGCCAAAAATCTAATTGAAGTAGATCAGGATCTAAAGCCTTTAGATGGAGAAGGCATGGCTAATCCTGCGAACCGTTTTCATACATGGATTTATAAAGAGCACCCAGAAGTAAACTGCATCATTCATACACATCCAACACATATTGCTGCGTTATCGATGCTAGAAGTCCCTTTGATCATATCTCAAATGGATACATGTGGGTTGTATAACGATTGTTCTTTTGTGGCTGACTGGCCTGGCGTACCGGTTGGTAACGAAGAAGGAATGCTTATTTCAAAAGCACTAGGTAAAAACCGTGCTGTGTTTCTTGCACATCACGGGCAGCTTGTTATAGGCAAAAATATTGAAGAGGCGTGCAACCTCGCAATATTGATTGAACGAGCCGCTAAATTGCAATTACTCGCAATGGCTGCAGGTGAAATTAAGCCGCTTCCTCACAAATTAGCTCAAGAAGCTCACGACTGGGTTTCTACCGACAAACGAAATAAAGTCAATTTTGCGTACTACGCAAGACAGGCATTAAAAAATCATACTAACTGTATTTGAGGCACATAAAATGAATATATCAGGAATTATAGGTTACCCAATAACCCCTTTTAACAATGACCAATGTGTTGACTTTGATAAGCTAAGAGCTGTTATTGATACATTACTCACAGCCAAAGTAGATGCTATAGCCGCTTTAGGCAGTGCAGGCGAAGCCGCTTACCTAAGCCAAACCGAATGGGAAAATGTTGCCAGTTACACAGTTAAATATGTAGCAGGTAGAGTGCCCGTTGTTATTCGTATTGCTGAATTAACCACTGAGCAAGCACTAAAGCGCGCGACGTATGCGCACAGTATTGGTGCTGATGTGATAATGCTTTCGCCATTTTCTTATTATAAATTGAGTGAAGATGAGATTTATGCGCATTATCAAAGTGTATCTGATGCGACTCCTCTTTCTATTATGATATATAACAACCCTGCGACGTGTGGAGTTGATATGTCTCCTCAATTTATGCTGAAGATGGTTAACAACATAAAAAATGCAACCATGATTAAAGAAAGTACTGGCGACATACAACGTATGCACAAAATTTATAAGCTTTCCAATGGCGCGGTACCATTTTTTAATGGCTGTAATCATATGGCTCTTGAGGCCCTAAACGCTGGCGCCATTGGTTGGTGCACTGCCGCTCCGTGCTTAATTGGCGATAAACCTAAGCAACTATTTGAAGCTGTTCAAAGTGGTAATAGCAACAAAGCAAAAGAGTTATTTTATCAACAGTACGACTTTTTAGAGTTTATTGTTAAATCGGGTTTGGCTGCTGCCGTTAAATCGGGCTTTTCACTGCAAGGGATTGACGTTGGTGATCCTAGAAAGCCACTTTTACCTCTATCTATGCAAGAACAAGCAAAACTTAAGGATATGTTATTAAATTTAAATAGCCTTAGTTAAACCATCGCTCAAACCAATGTTTTTTGTATTTGTAGGATTATATAAATAAAAGGTGGCTGGGAAAGGTATGCAAATAGTAGGTATAAAATTATTTTGGGCTTAAAGTTTTTATTAAACCGCACTAATCAAAGCTGATTGAGCTGACACTAGTCCGGTTTAAAAGTAAGTATAAAACTAACTAATTCAATTTTAATAAACCAAAATGCTTATGCAGACAGTTGCACTGGAGCATCTGTTGCGGATACTTTTTTCATGCTGCCTTGTTGTTCAAGGCGAATATGCCAACTAAACGCTTCTTCAAGTAAATGAGGGGTGTGCCCACCACGCTCACAAGCGCGCTCATAATAGTCTAACATCGCTTCGCGATATTCTGGGTGCACACAATGCTTAATAACTTGTACAGCACGCTCACGCGGCGCTAAACCGCGTAAATCAGCTAAGCCTTGCTCGGTTACTAAAATATCAACATCGTGTTCGTTATGATCAACATGACTGGCCATAGGCACTACGCTTGAAATAGCGCCATTTTTAGCAATCGATTTAGTCACAAATATTGCTAAATGAGCATTACGAGCAAAATCACCAGAGCCACCAATACCATTCATCATCCGTGTGCCACAAACATGTGTTGAATTTACATTGCCATACATATCAAACTCAAGCGCAGTGTTTATTGCAATAATTCCTAAACGGCGCACTATTTCAGGATGGTTAGAAATTTCTTGAGGGCGTAATACTAGCTTGTCTTTGTATTGTTCTAAATTATTAAATACCTGCGCATTACAACGCTCAGACAAAACAATTGAGCTGCCCGATGCAAAACTAAGCTTACCTGCGTCAATTAGGTCAAACGTCGAATCTTGTAGTACTTCAGAGTACATTGTTAGGTCTTTAAAGTCAGAATCGAGTAGTCCCATCATCACAGCATTTGCAATGTTACCAATGCCTGCTTGTAGCGGTCCTAAATTAGCTGGCAATTTATTTTGAGCCACTTCGTCTTTAAAAAAGTTAACTAAATGGCGCGCAATAGCGGCGGTGTCTTCATCAGGGTCGGTAACGGTAGAAAACGAGTCGCTTTGGTTAGTAAAAACAATACCAACAATTTTTGCAGGATCGATAGGAATAGCAGTGCTACCAATTCTATCATCTACTTTAACTAACGGCATTGGTTGGCGAGTAGGACGATAAGATGGAATGTATATATCGTGCAAACCTTCAAGATTCGGGTTATGCAGCATATTAATTTCAACGATTACTTCTTTGGCAAAAATAGCAAAACTGGCTGAGTTACCAACCGATGTAGTTGGCACAATATGCCCTTCTTCGGTAATAGCGACTGCTTCAATAACAGCTACATCAGGCATGGTTAATTGATGATTTCGTAGATGCTCAACCGTTTCAGATAAATGCTGATCAATAAACATAACTTCGCCGTTATTAATCGCTTTACGTAAAGTGCTATCTACTTGAAAAGGCATACGACGCGCTAAAATGCCCGCTTCTGTTAATAGCTTGTCGAGATCATTACCTAATGACGCACCCGTCATTAAATTTATTTTGATTGGATTTTTTTTGACTTGCTCAATTAATGCTCTGGGTACTGCTTTAGCTTCTCCGGCGCGAGTGAAGCCACTCATCCCTACAGTCATTCCATCTTTAATAAATTGGCTTGCTTGTTCTGCCGGCATCACCTTGTCGTGCAGGTTACTATTGCGAATACGTTCCAAGTGCATACTGAGCTCCTCTCTAAATTTGACATTATTCTAATCCTAACTTCGTACTACACAATCTAGACTTAAGTCGTATTTACGAATCGAGGATGAGCAACATGTTTAAAAGGGAGGGTAATTTACTTTTAATTAATACTATCATGTAGTTATTAGTAATATTTTTAACAAAAATGACATAACAATCTATAAAGTAATTTATAAAGTAATCTATAAATAAATAGTATTATTTAATTAGAGGAATTATTTTTGAGGAATTAAGTTTATTAGTTCAAACACCCAATGTTGTTTGAAGTATAAGTTGACATAAGAACATACGTTTCTACTGGGCTACAGCGCCATAGGTGGAGTGTAACTTGGCATAAAATTGAAGTATATAATGGCATAAAGTTACCAAATATAGGCTTTATGAGGTCAATCCCATAAAAATACTGCCAAGTTTAGTTGGCTGCTATGTGCCATGAGCGGACATTTATAAAGCTTGGCGTAAGGTACGCCAACACCACACTTGCAAAACCAGTTACACTGCAAA
>NZ_JBEOOQ010000060.1:0-14880 GCF_040309305.1 Pseudoalteromonas sp. RB2-MNA-CIBAN-0110
GAAACGAAACAGCGCCGATGATAGTGTAGCATTTGCTATGTGAAAGTAGGACATTACCAGGCTTCAAATTGTAGAAATCCCGAATCTAACGATTCGGGCTTTTTTACGTCTGCAGAAAAGTGAAATACGCGCAATTAACACACACTCACATCAACACACATCACGTAGGTCGGGCGAGCGTAGCGACTCCCGACGTTAAAATCACAACAAAATCCCTTAATATCTCAGTCGGCCAACACAGTAGCATTTGCTACGTGACTTTCTACTGCTGTGGGCACTATGACATTCTACTGCGTAGCGCACCGACTTCACATTGTAGCGAGCCCGGATCTAACGATTCGGGCTTTTTTACGTCTGAAGAAAAGTGATATGCGCGCAATTAATATACACTCACATCAATACCCATCACGTAGGTCGGGCGAGCAAAGCGACTCCTGCTGCTAAAATTATAAAAACCTACGCTCTACGATGAGTGCGCATCATTTTCACTATGACTCTCCACCGCTGAAGGTATCATGACATCACACAAGCATTAAGTTGTAGAGCTCCCGAACTTAACGAGCTGGGCTTTTTACATTTTTAGAAAAGTGATTCAGGTATTCCTCTAGAGCGAAGCGTCTCTCAATGAATAATCTACTTAATTTAACTAGTTAAAGTGGCATCGCCGATGCGAGTGTAGTCTTTCACTGTGACGTCCTAACGCTGAGGGCACTATTGCACTGTACAAAGCTTCAAATTAAAGAAAGTCCTAACCTAAATAGTCGTTTTTTTGCATATATAGAATGTAAAAATATGAGTGAATAATATCAATTCAAATATATAAGCAGATTGGTATTATATAAAAAGTATGAGATCCTCATAAATCAAAGTTATTTTAAATTAATGGTATGAGTTAATGATTACTCGTTAACAAACTACTGACTTAACTTGTTTATGAAGGCAATGAATACTAATATAATTTCATGACCTTATAACTAAAATTTATTGAGTTAGTTGTTTTAAAATTACTACCAATAATGATTGTGAGCTGTAACTAGATGCCCTATGAAACATTTTTAGATGACTCTACTTCGCTAGTTGAATTTACACGTATTTACTTAGCTGTTTTTTATACTTTTGTTGCGGGGTTTTATACATTTAGAATTATTTATAAAAATCGAGATTCACCATCAGGCGTTATTTATCCCGGAGATAAGTTTTGTACTAGTTGGTGGAACCATATGGTTTTTAAATTTTTCAGGGCTGCTATTTGGTTTATATGTGTAATTAGAGTGTTTGTACCTGAGTTAGATAGCTACCTTGGGCTATTCCCAATTCTCAATGGCTGGCCAGGTGTATTATTTGGCGATATTTTATTGAGTGCAGGTTTTATTTTGACGATGTTTGTACATTTTCATATGGCAGCACTTTGGCGTTCAGGAATTGATCCTAAGGGACCACATGAGCTTAAAACATCAGGACTATATGAATACTCTAGGAATCCGATGTATTTAGGTGTTGTAGCTGCACAGGTGGGTTTCTTTTTAGCCTTACCTAGTATATTTAGTTTGACCTGTTTGGTTATTGGTTTTATAGCTATATATAGACAGACGTTAGTTGAAGAAGCTCATTTAGCTCATCGCTTTTCTGCACAATATAAAGAGTATAAACAACTAGTCCCTCGCTGGTTATAGCTTGGGATTGAGCTTTAAATACATGAATTTTTAACGCAAGAGTAAAGACGTGTTCTGTGTTGAATTGCTAAAATCCAGCACAATAGACATAAATCAGAGCACTTCTTTTTGTTTTATACCAATTCGCTTAATTAAGTGATCTATTTTGAGGATGGAAAAACGTGTTGATAGCTAGGCAAAAAATTTGCTATTTAGTTGTTCTAAATGAGAATTTTTTAACACAGGTAGCGACACATTTAGCCCCGCAAAATGATTAAGTATTATTGCGGATTGGTATTATATACTTTTTTATAAATTCTTTTTTAGAAATTGCCTTTGAAAAAATGTAGCCTTGAATATAATCGCAAGCAAGCTGCTTTAATAGGCCATACTGTTTTTGTGTTTCAACACCTTCCGCTACCACCATTACATCTAGGTTGTGAGCCATAGTGATAATAGCCTTCACGAGAGCAATACTATTATCGTTTGATTCAATATCGCTTATAAATGAGCGATCTATTTTTAAAATATCTATATCTAAGCGCTGTAGATACGCCAAAGAAGAATAACCAACACCAAAGTCGTCAATCGCTATGTCTATATTAATAGTGCTTAAGCGTTTTAATTGTCGCTGTATTGACGAATCTGGATCCATTAAGGTATTTTCAGTGACTTCAATTAAAATAGTGTTGGCGGGTAGTTGGTACTTTTTACTTGCAACAATCCATTCATCCACCCAGCAACCAGCGCGGTCAATTTCAAGAGGTGATGTATTTACACTGACTTGAATTGTCTTTTCACTTAAAACATTGAATTGGACGGTATCTTGAATTGCTTGAGATTTTACCCATTGGCCTATGTCGTTTATTAATCCATTTTTTTCAGCAACAGGTATAAATTCATTGGGGCCTATTAGGCCTCGTTCAGGGTGGTTCCAACGAATAAGGGCTTCAGCTTTAGGTACTGATTTCCCATCAATTGAAAATATAGGTTGGTAATATAATTCAAATTGGTTTTTTACAATTGCAGTGCGTATCTCTTCTATTAGGCGACGCTTTACTGTGGCTTTTTCTTCGATAGCATAGGAGAAAAACTCATAGCGATTCCGCCCTTTATTTTTAGATAAATACATCGCTTGATCAGCACGTCTAACAAGCTCTTCTACTGTTAAACCATCAGCAGGGAAAAACGTTAAACCTATGCTTGCGATAACATAGACTGTTTCTTTTTTTATTTTAATGCTCTGCATTAAACTACTTTTTACAGCTTCGGCAATTTTTGATGCTTCATCAGGGCTACTTACACCCTCTAAAATTAATGTAAATTCGTCTCCACCTAAGCGTGCTACTGTATCTTTTGTTGTTATACAGCTTTGCAGCCTCGTTGCTACCTGATGTAATAATAAATCACCGTAGTCATGCCCAAGGCTGTCGTTTACTTCTTTAAAACCATCTAAATCTATAAATATAAGTGCGAATTTCATTCCTTCAACACTTACTAAGCTTTGTAGTTTCTCGTAAAAATACCGTCTATTTGGTAAATCGGTTAACCCGTCTTGGTAAGCATATTGTTGCAACTGAATATTTGCATTTTCAAGTTCATTAGTACGAAGCCTAACTTGGTTTTCTAATGAGCTTTCTCTTTGCTCAATGTTGTATAGCATATCGTTAAAACAAGAAGTTAACTGTCCGACTTCATCTTGTGATAGTTGTTTAGCGCGTAAACTATAATCATGTGACGTTGTTATTTTATTTGCTGTTTGTGCTAAATATAAAATAGGGTTTAAAAAGCGGCGCCTTAGCAAAAGGGATAAAATGAGGCTGATAGCAAAGGTAAAGACCATCAAAATCATTATAAATTTAAAGTAAAAAGTGATTCTGTCTTGAATGTAACTGTTGTTAGCGCGTATTTTTAATACGCCATAATCATGCATATCAAGCTGAAGGGGGGTATTAACCTCAATGCTTTGTTCTATTTCTTCATTTTCGGCTTGAGCAATAACAAGTTGTTCACCAGTCATACTCGTTACCATTATACTAATAACATCTGAGCGTATAAGTATTGGGTTTATAAGCTCTTGTACTGCATCTATATCATTAAACATAAGTGCAGCAGTTATATTGGGTGAAAGCATTTTAGACAGCGACCCCAGGCTTTCTATTTGTTCTTCTTTAGCGCTGGTGATTTCATAAGCACTAAATACAATGGTTACTGTAGCGGTTGATACAAGTGCGACACTCATTAAGATGAATAATAATTTTTTGCTCATTGTATTTAATGCAAATAGTTTTTTCATTGCATTACCTATCTACAACGCGTGCAAGTCGTAGTACTTTTGAACTCATAGTAATGCCTGCATCTTTAAGCTGTTGTGGTGCAATTTCAAAGCGAATTTTACCACTGGAAAGAAAGAATCTGATATGGCCGCCATTTTCAATAAATGAGTCTGTTTCACCAATGACCATAATATTTTTTAGATCTAAAGGAGTTATGTTTTGCCACTGAGCAAATGTATCTGAGGTGATAAATAGCATGTTACACGCAGATGTTGTGACTTCATCAATAGTGACTAATTTATTATGCAAAGGTAATTTTTTTATAGTGCGATTTTTTAGAGCGGTGTTAGCCACATCAATAAAGTATTTATCAGGGCTACAAATAGTAAATTGATCAAGGGGTTCTAAATGAGAATCCCAGTGTCCAAAACGTGCAAAGTTATACAAGAAGCCTGCTTTTAGCATGTATTCTTTTTCAACAGCGTCAACGCTGGTACTTAAAAGTACCAAGGCTATTAAGCTTCTGTGAATTAGACTTCTTAATTTAATCATCTAATTAGCTTAGAAATTTGCTGAAATTGTAAACGTAATACATTCATCAATATAGTTTGGTAATGTATAGGTTTCGCGCGTATTACTGTACTCAATATGTGAACCTGAAAATAGGTTTTTACCCGAAACTGCAGTAGACCACACAGGCGTAGCCTGCCAATTCCAACTAATATCTAACGTTGTGTAATTATCAGTATTATATGCATTTGAGTTTACTGCTCGTAATGTCGCAAACACATTATGGTTGGTTAAAAAAGAATAATCGGCTTTTGCAAATAACTGCCTGTTTTTAGAGTCATACCCGATAGCGGGCTCTACTCTAGGAGGTAAATCGTAGTTATAATCGGTGTAACTATAACCAAACTCAGTATTGAGATTATCAATTGGTTGCCATGATACTACTAAGTCGAACCCTTTAGTGGTTGAGTCTGCTACAGATGCAAAGTCTAAATCTATACGAGTCATTGTTAGTGCTTGAAATACTTCTGGAATTTTCCCTGCTAGAAATAAATCAAGTATAGGAGTGAATTGTTCAGCATGCGTATTCATATCAATAACCGCTACGTTTTTAGCATCGGTATAATAAGTAGAAAGATCTAATGACCAATCGTTAGCAGTAAAACGGTAGCCTAATTCATAAGATAGATAGTTTTCTGATTTAACTTTGTCATTACCATTTAGGTAGGTTGCAATTCGGTAGTCGTCTATTTGGTCAAAGCCTGAACTTAAACCGGTAAGATCTTTAATTTCTGTACCATTAACTTTAAAGTTGTCGTTAAACTCAATTAATGTTGGTGTACGTACACTTCGCGATATTGCGCCCCAAGTAAGGTGGTTATCTACTGGTTTGTATATAAGTCTTGCTGATGGTTGATTTTCCCAGCCAGTTAAATCGTTATGATCAAGCTTAGTACCAATAATAAAGTCGAGAGTGTCAGGAGTCACATTATATTGAGCTTGAACAAGTGCACCATATTGTTTGAGGCTATCAAAGTTTTTATCGCTATCTAAAAATACACTTTCTGCGAAAGATATAGAATTGTATCGGTAGTTCAACCCCCAATCTAACTGTAGAGATTGATATATAAAGTTCATTTGATAATCAATATCTATCGATTCAAAGTCTTCTTTAATATAATTTTGAGAGCCATTTTGTTTAAGCCAAGAAATTTGTAGCATTTGATTGGCATCTGGCGACATTCTGTTTTCAAGGCGCGCCATTATGCGCGAGTCTGTTCGCTTTAAATCATCTGAAAATGAAATGTTTTCGTTGGTTTCATCGACAACACCTCGGTAGTTTTGGCCAAGTGTGGAATGAGTTACATCACCCTGAAGTAGCGCTGACCACTCATCATTAGGGGTAAAATCAGCTCTAAAACCTAAAGAATTTTGCTTAGTTGTGTCGTTAGGATCGAGTGAGATCCCTTTTTTTGATTCATTAGCATCTTTTAAATGACCATACACTCGGTAGCTGCCTATGTTACTTATATCACCACCGTAGCGAAGATTAGCATCAACATTTATTTGATTACCAGTTGTTACACTTGCGTATCCACCGCGAGTATCAATACTATTTTTAGTAATGATATTAATAACGCCATTATTTGCGTTACTTCCCCAAAGTAATCCGCCTTGTCCGCGTATAACTTCAATACGTTCAATATCGTACAAAGGAACGTTGAGTGTTTCCCAATAAACAGCGGCAAACTTTGGGGTATATAAGCTTTGCCCATCAATCATTACTAATAGTTTGCTTGAGAAACGAGATGCAACCCCTCTTGAGGAAATAGCCCATTGGTTGTTATCTAGTTGACGGACAATTAAACCAGGTACCATTTTGAGTGCTTCGGGAACAGAAGTTGCTCCAGACTTTGTTATTTGTTCTTTGCTAAGCACATAAATAGAGGAGGCGGTATCGAATGCTGATTGTGCTCTTTTCATCGCAGAAGTCGCTTGCACATCCATACCCATTAAAGCATCAAGATCGAGATCTTCATCTTCAAACGGCTCAGCCGTTACAAGAGGGCACACAAAAAGTAATGGCCAAAATAAACGTTGTGATATTTTCACCCAAAAGTCTCCTGCGCAATCAAAAAATCAAAAACAATGACTGTTTTTGTAATACATTTGATATCACACAATATTAACATACATTAACAGCGTAAAAGTATAAATGCGATTAAATCAAAACAACTAATTTTGTAGTAGTTAAAAAATTTAACTTCGGCCAATAAAACAGTAAAATTTAAAAAATAAAGTAGATACATTTTATACAATTACATTTATTAAAGAGTCAAAAAATAGAAGTTACTGAGAGTTATATGATTATATACTATTTAAAATTTAGTCTATTTTTGAAGGACTTCAAAGTATTTTGCGCTTATTGATTATTTAACTTTGCATATCATGCTTTTACAAGGGCGATATTAATTATACGTGCACGATTAATCTAACTTTGTATTAACTATTATTGTAGTTTCAATTACCTTTGCTTTTATTAAAGGTATATAGAATACTTAAATTCGCTTGGTTTTGCTTTGAAGGCACCAAAGTATGGAAAAAAATGAATTAATTAATGTAGAAGAAGTACTCAATTTAATGCTTGATGCCGTTTGTGTAGTAGATAAACAAGGCACATTTATTTTTGTCAGTGCCGCATTTGAGCAAATATTTGGTTATACGGCCGATGAAGTTGTTGGCACAAAAATGATTAATTACGTTTACGAAGGTGATCATTATAAAACGCATAATGCCGTAACTTCGCTGTTGTCTGGCGAAATGGTGAACCCTCGCTTTGAAAACCGTTGGATGAGAAAAGATGGTCAAGTAGTTCATATATTATGGTCTGTTCGTTGGTCAGAGCAACATCAAGTAAGAATTGCTGTCGCGCACGATATAACTGAACGTAAAGTAATGGAAGATCAACTCCATTATATGGCACGGCACGATGTGTTAACTGGCTTACCAAATCGATCTTTATTGATGAATCGATTAGAAAAAGTAATTATTAGTGCAACCAGAGACAACACGTTTTTTTCTTTACTGTTTATAGACATAAATGGCTTTAAAGCAGTAAACGATACTCACGGACATGAAATTGGCGATAAGCTTTTATGCGCTATAGCAAAAAGGCTTTCAGCGTCAGTAAGGCATTACGACACAGTAGGGCGTTTAGGTGGAGACGAATTTTTAATTATTTTAGATAACTTAAGTTCTAGCCACGAAACCGTCAGAATAAAAAATAAAGTCCTCACTGAGTTTAAAGCCGTCTTTAAGTTAGATGACGTACTACTAAATATTTCACCCAGTATAGGAATTGCAAATTACCCCGAGCACGGCCAAACAGATCACGAACTCATAAAGTATGCTGATCAAGCTATGTACAAAAATAAACAACGAGGCTTAGATAACGTAACCTATTTACCTCAATAACTAAGCTGAACTATCACCTTAGCTTAAACAATAATCACAGCGCCCTTAACTACAATGCCTTACTTGCCGACATATTTTTTAATATCGGTTTGCCAGTGCTGCGCTAAAAAATCTATAAATGCTCTTACAACAGTTTGTTGGTAGTTCCTTGATAAATAGGCTGCCCACAAATTATGTCCAGATGATAATGAAGGCGATTACCGTATCGGCAGTAATACATTTTTTACGAATGATGCAGGCGAAAGCAAGGTATCGGTCACTGATTATGCAACTGCAATGGTTGATGAAGCGCAAAATGCGGCGCACGTTAATAACCATATTAGTATTGCCTACTAATATGGTTACTAATCAAAAGCGTTTGATTATTTAGATATAACAATACTGGCTCACAAGGTTAAAATAATTTAATCTGAGCGTATTAATTCTTATTAAATTATTTGCCTTATGAGCCTTCTTTTTTCTCTTGCGTTAGCAAGCCTTCCCGCTTTACCAAAGCCAGTTGCTAATAATGCTGTGGCTAAAGTTACAGTACAAAACCAAACCTATTTTTTAAGCTTTATGGGACTGGGCCGCGATAAACAGCATTCGTCAGTGCATAACAAGGTGTGGGCGCTTAAAGTTGGCGATTCACAGTGGCAATCTAAAACTGGTGTGCCTTCAAGCTTGCCACTAAAAGGGCGCTTAGCAAGCACCGCAGTCGGTTTAGGCGAGTACGCCTATGTGTTTGGCGGCTATACGGTAGCAGAGGATCATACTGAAGTTTCAAGCCCCGACGTATATAAGTACGACGTAATAAAAGATACCTACACTCATCTTGCGAGTATGCCAGTACCCGTAGACGATAGCGTCGCGCTGAGCTACAAAGCGCGTTACATTTATCTAATTAGCGGTTGGCATAACGACGGCAACGTAAACTTAGTACAAGTATACGACACGCAAAATAATACATGGCAACAAGCCTCGCCATTTTTAGGTGAGCCTGTATTTGGCCAAGCCGCTGCTATTAGTGCTAACACCATTGTTATTTGTGATGGCGTTAAAACACAAGCTAATCCTGATTCGCGTCGCTCGTTTGCAGGTGTAGCACAGTGCTTAAAAGGCACAATAGATTCAACTAACCCACAAAAAATAGATTGGCGTACCTTGCCACATCCAACAGGTACTGCTCACTATCGAATGGCTGCTACCAGCTATAACGGCAATATTTATATGATGGCAGGCTCTAATAACCCATATAACTACAGCGCAATAGGCTACGACGGCAAACCTGCACCAGCAAGTGACCATGTTTGGCGCTTTAGTATCGAAAAAAACGAATGGCAGATTTTATCACCAGTTGAAGTAAAGAGTATGGATCATCGTGGTTTACTTGAGCACAGCGGTGTTTTATATCGAATTGGCGGCATTGATAACAGTCAGCAAGTAAGCGCTAACGTACTCGGTTACGAGGCGCCAAAGTGAATACCCTTTACATTACCGGAGCGGGAGTCAGCGCTGCCAGTGGTATTCCTACCTTTAGAGGGGAGGATGGTTATTGGACCATTGGCAGTAAAAATTATACGCCTATGGAAATGGCAACACGCGCAATGTACCAAAATGCCCCTAAAGAGTTTTTAGCATGGTATTACCATCGCTTTGCAACGTATCGTAACCATGGCCCAAACGACGTACACCATTGGCTAAGTGACAAAAACCTAATTACTCAAAACATAGATGGGCTTGATGGCAAAGCGGGTAATAAAAACTACATTGCTATTCATGGCAGGCTTGATCAAATGACCTTATTTCATGAGCAAGGTGAGCCAGTCACGCCACTTGCCACCCCGTGGGAAAGCGTAGACGAAAGCCGCCTGCAAGAGTCTCTTTTTGAGCTATTTAATATTCAACACCAAACGCCTGAGCTAAACCATTCATTTAAGCCCTTTGTTTTATTATTTGACGAATACTACACCGAGCTTTACAGAATAACACAAGCACAACAGCGTATGCTCAACGCCGATAAAATTGTATTTATGGGCACCTCGTTTAGCGTTAATATTACGCAAATGGCAATTGAAATAGCCCGAAATTACGACATTCCTGTTGAAGTGGTTGACCCTGAACCTGCACATATTTTGCACGCTAACGTCACATATAAAAAAATGAATGCATTAGATTACATTCAATCTAATTAATAAGTGCTATATTTTAAAGGGATTGATAATGTTTTCTTAAATATTACAATCTCTTTATATAATATTAACGAGTCAAAAATGTTATTATTATCCTGATTATAACAATACTAAAGAGATCTGAATGAGCGACTTAACTGCAATAGCAAACTTGTCCATTTTACTTGTAGAGCCTTCAGAGGTTCAGCAAAAAATAATAATAAAATCGCTTTTAGAAAGTGGTGTAAAACAAGTTGAAACTGCATCTACACAAACACAAGCGCTTAGCTTATTAGCAAGTTATCACCCTGATCTAGTTATAAGTTCTATGTATTTATCTGACGGGACAGCCGACTCACTATTGCAAGAAATAAGATCAAATCCTATCACCGAGCATCAACCTTTTATGCTTATATCGAGCGAGCGTAATAAAAAATACCTTGAGCAATTACGTCAATCGGGTGTTCTAGCTATTTTGCCTAAGCCTTTTAGCGCAAAAGCCATTACCCGCGCACTCAAAGCAACCCTCGATATTATAAGCGAAGAAGAAGTAGAACTTGATCATTTTGACGTAACGCTGCTGCGAGTTTTAGTGGTAGACGACAGCCGCTTTGCGCGTAAACACATAATACGCGTACTTGCGGGTATGGGAATACCAGCACCGGTAGAAGCTGAAAACGGTAAAGAAGCTATTGAGCACTTAAATAACCAATCGTTTGACTTAATTGTAACCGACTACAATATGCCAGAAATGGACGGACGAGAACTAACAGAAACCGTTAGAAGCTCAAATAGTTACTCGCATATTCCTATTTTAATGGTGAGCTCAGAGGCAAACGAAACGCACCTAGCAAATATAGCTCAAGCGGGAGTTGATGCTATTTGTGATAAACCGTTTGAACCGGCCACAGTGCGAGAATTATTGTTTAAAATAATGTCTTAAAAGTAAGTACAAGCGTAGGACGGTTATTATTTGGCCTACGCTCATCTTTAAAATACATTTACTATTACAGTTTTCCTAATCTATAAATGAGTAATGCAGTTTTTTTAATGTTTTTATCAAGGCTGGTTAAATCGGCTGTTTCGTTTTTAGTGTGCGCGCCGCTGCCCATTAAACCTAAACCATCAAGTGCCATATCAACATGGTTTGCGGCAAACGAAATATCAGCTGCACCTGCGTTGCGTGGGTTGGCGGCTACTACTTTGTTGAAGCCTAAATCATGGCTTGCGTCGCTGTATAATTCTAATAGCTTTTTATTGCCATCAGTTAATGCCATTGGCGGGTAACCGTCTTCAAAAATAAGCTCTGCTTTACTGCCATTTAAACTGTTGCTAGCAATGAGTTGCATTGATCTTTTTGCGCTTTCTACCTGCTTTGGCGATAGTGCGCGTAAATCACCTGCTACATGCACGGTTTGTGCTATTACATTACTTTTACCAAACGCCGTTGCTGAGGAATTAGCACTGTCGTAGTCGGCATTTGTACCACCTACAATAAGCCCTGGGTTAAATGTTAAATTAGGTTGCGTGGCAAGTTGCTCTCTAAAATCATTTAAAATGCGTGATGCTTCGTAAATAGCGCCATAACCAACGCTTTCGCTAAATATTTGTGACGAATGCGCTGCATTTGCCGTTACATTTAGCGTCCAGCCTGTATAACCACGGCGCGCCGCCATAGCAGTTTTTATATTGTTATCGCCATTTTCATAGCCAAGCGCTACGTCAGCCCAAATTGCTGCATCAACAATAGCTTGTTTAGATAAGCTAAGCGGGCGACCGCTGCTTTCTTCATCGCCAGTCAATAATACTTTTATGCTTACATTTTCGAGTAAATTAAGGGCTTGTAAGCTTTTAAGTGCTGTAATTATTATCGTGTTACCGCCTTTCATATCGGCAACGCCTGGGCCACTGGCTGTATCGGCATCAAGTTGTTTGTAGGTAGTAAAGTTATCGTTTTTGGCAAATACCGTATCTAGATGGCCGATCATCAGTATTTTTATTGCATCGGGATCATTACTCTCATGGGTTGCTAATACATGCTCTGCGCGGTTAAACGCACTGCCATCAAGCCATTCAACTTTAAAACCAATGGCTTTGAGCTGCTCGCTTGTCAGTGCGCCTATTTTTTTTACACCTTCAATATTAAGCGAACCGCTATTAATATTTACGGCTTGCTCTATTTCTTTAAGTGCTTGGGGAATGTTTTTATCGACCAGTTTTACTATTTCACGCTCATTTTTATCAAGCGCAGCATGGCTTGTAAGCGGCAAGGTACTAGCAATTGTGAGAATAAGTGCATGGCTAAATTTTAAAAATGACATAACAGCATAATAAGTGAGAAATAAGAGTATTTAATATGAAGTAAAAATACAGAGGATTCAATAGGGGTAGATTGTGATTTTTAACTAATTTTATAAGTAATAACGAGTTACAAGTTTAAGGGTGAACGCGTTATTAGTTTAAACACAGGTATTTAAAATACAACCTCTTGAATAATAATCAACCTGTATAACTTAATAGCAATTTCCCCGATATTACTAACCTCCATCATTTGGGATTTTTGCTGCATCTAGAAAAGTTGAGACTGAACTAACTGTTTACAAATACTTATTTTATAGCTAGGGTAAAACCATTGTAATATAAGAACATTTGTCATTTTTAGGCGACAAATGTCGTAGACTAAATTGTAAGATTTATAGGTATAAACAATGAATAACTTAGTTGTATTAATAACGGGTGCTAATAGGGGAATCGGTTTCGAATTAGCCAGACAATACCTTATAAATGGATGGACAGTAATTGCTACCTGTAGAGATCTAGAAACGGCGGTTGCTCTAGTTTCATTGAAAGGTAAGTTTCCAAATAAATTGTCTATTGAACTAATGGATATCACTTGCCCTGAAAAAATTAAGACGTTGGCAAGTAAACTTAATGAGGAAAATATTAAATTAGATTTAATAGTAAATAATGCGGGATATTTGGATCGAGAAAACACAAGTATCCATACTATTAATTATGCTAATGCTGAAATGTGTTTTAAGGTGAATTCACTTGGACCACTATATTTAACTCATTGCTTTTTACCTTTAATAAATAAAAAACGCTTATGTAAGATAGCCGTTATTTCTTCTGCTATGGGATCTTTGTCGCTAGAACAAAGTGTGGATTGGTATGGTTATCGAATGTCTAAAGCCGCTGCCAATATGCTAGTAGTGAACTTATCACAAGAACTTGTTAATGATAATGTGGCTGTGGTAGCTGTTCACCCCGGATGGGTTCAAACCGATATGGGTGGCTCTACAGCAAGTGAAAATGTTGTGGATTCGGCTCTTGGAGTTATGAACGTTATTCTGAATTTATCTATTGATAATACGGGAAAACTTTATAGTTTTAATGGTGATGAGTTACCGTTCTAGTAAATATAACAACACGCTATAAGGTGGATAACTAGTAAAGTTAGCTATTAATTGCAAATTTTAAACTGCTGAGCCTCTTCGTTTTAAGGCTATTAAATACGTCAATTCATCGTAGGGTGTTAACGCGGTTTAAGATCCATAACCCATTCATGCAGCGCTCTAGGTATGTAAGTGAGAAATAAGAGTATTTAACATGAAGTAAAAATACAGAGGATTCAATAGAAGTAGATTGTGGTTTTTAACTAATTTTATAAGCAATAACGAGTTACAAGTTTAAGGGTTTTGGGGGTGTACGCGTTATTGTTTTAAACACAGATATTTAAAATATAACCTTTTAACTAATAATCAAGCTGTATAACTAAACAACGATTTGTCTGATATTACTGATCTCCACCATTTTGTTTTTTTGCTGTATTTAGAAAAGGTAAGGCGAAGCTAACTATGTGTTTACAGGCGTTTATTTTATAGCTAGGATAAAGTCATTGTAATATATGGATATTTTTCGGTTTGTAAAACGACAAATATCGTAGACTAAATTTTCAGCTTACTAAGGGAAATATGGAACATTTCGTAGAACTAGTTAAAGCATTAGCATGGCCTGTTGCAGTTATTTGGATTGCATACATATTTCGTGCTGAAGTACGCCAGTTATTGGGGCGGGTATCATCTTTTAAATACAAAGATGTTGAAGCAAGCTTTGAAAAGAGTCTAAGTAAAGCTGAAAATAGTGCTAAAAATATTGCCAAGCCTCAAGTAAATGAATCTGAAACTGACTTAAGTCAAAAAGAACAATTACTTCGTATTGCTGATGTTTCTCCAAGAGCAGCCGTCGTCGAAGCATGGACATTAATTGAAACTGCAGCACTGAAAAGCGGACTCTCGACTGGTACAGCAATTAAACGAACTAATCCTAAAATGATTTTGGATCACCTGTCAGCATCTGGTAAGTTTTCACCTGATAGTTTGGAATTAATTAATCAATTGCGACTAATCAGAAATAAAGCAAGTCACTTACCTGATTTTTCTGTCACACAATCAGAAGCAGAGCGTTATTTAGACTTGGCAGTTAAAAGTGCAGCTGTTATTAGTGCAACCGTAATTTAACAACCATTTAAAAATTAAAGTGGCTGTCCTGCTAAATCACTGCGATGAATAAAGGGATAAATAAATTGACCTTACGGGGTCAAGCGAAAGTAAACGCGCAATGGCAACTGTATTGCCTTGTTCATAATATAGAAAGCTGCGAAACACGATGCATTAATGAGGGTAAGCCCTTTTAACCTAAAATAAAGCTACTCAACTACCCATAATCCCTTCCAAAATGCCAATTAAAACAATATCAAACACTTCTATATTCTGCGTAAAAATACAGTAATCAATTGAACCAAAATAGGAACTCAGC
>NZ_JBEOOQ010000061.1:0-14696 GCF_040309305.1 Pseudoalteromonas sp. RB2-MNA-CIBAN-0110
GAATCTGGCGCAGACGTGTTCGCACATTTTAGCGCTATCTCTGGCGACGGTTTTAAAACTTTAGCTGAAGGCCAACGAGTACAGTTTACTGTTACTCAAGGTCAAAAAGGTCCACAAGCTGAGAACATTGTTAGCATCTAATTGCTAAACAATTTAGTGGGTTAGAGATAACCCATTAATATATTTACCTTTATAATTATTTAGTCGAATATCTTCAAAACCTCCTCTGTAAATATTTTCCAAGCGCAATCTCATTTGTATACACAACTCATTAATTAGTACATTTTTAAACACATTTACTACTATCTCTCTTGAGCGAAAGCTTTGTATTGCCTACAATAGCGCATACTTCATTCAATATAGAATATGACCATGAACGACACTACCGCAAAACCTGCTTTACCAGATCGCCTTTCTATTAATCCACGTAGCCCACATCATGTGGAAGAAGTTTTTGAACACGATATTGGTATCACGTTCAACGGCAAAGAGCGTTTTGATGTTGAAGAATACTGCATCAGCGAAGGTTGGATAAAGTTTGCATCTCCAAAAGGCCTTGATCGTCGCGGACAACCACTTTTACTTACAAGAAAAGGCACTGTTGAAGCCTTTTATAAGTAAGCTAATACGACTTACTAAAAAAGCGACACCATATTGGGTAGTCGCTTTTTTTGTGCCCTTTTAATAGGTTGAAAGCGCTTAAGGTTGTCAATAAAGTAGAAGACAGCTTATTAAAATAATGTCGTGGCATTAGTAATCTATTACCGTGTAAAAAGTTGAGCCACTAAAGAGTAATAACTAGGTGGCTCAGCTGACTGCCTTTCAATAATTATAATAGTTGCCCGGCCTGCTCAACTATTTGTATATAAGTTGAAAAGTTCTTTTCCATTTTAAAGTTGCGAACGCGGTTAGCTTCAAACATTCCATCTTTAATAAAGTCTTTAAGACCCTTTTTAGGCTCACTTCGAAGATGGTGACTCGGATAAACCTTTGTAAGCTCAGTATTTGGATCGCAAATTATATGCATTGATTCCTCAATTCTATAAGCTGTGTTCCCAACAAAAGCCATATTATATTCAAATTCATCGCTTATAAACTTAACATGCTGCTCATCACTTAAAGCCGATTTAGCATTCCTATTCCATACATTTTTAAAGTGAGAATAAACTTGAGGGTGCCTGATTTTTAAAGTGATGATATAAAACAAGGGTAATGAAAATAGATAATCAGTTTTTTCTTGCGTTAATTGAATTGAATATAAAAGCTTAACGGCTTGTTCAATATCCCTTAAACCGGCCCGCATATGCTCAGCAACCTTACTGAGTATGCCAATATTTATTATATCTTCTGATTTATTACCTGCTTGGAAAACCGGAACAAAAACTGTTTCATTAGGTAAATACTTTGACCAAATAAAGTTACAATATTCTTCTTTGTCAGGACTTTTTAACGAGTACTCTTGATCAAAAAAACGATTTAAATAACGTTTAGATTCAAATTTTTCTCCGTATACAGCATTGATAGAGTGACTTAGCTGCTCTGATGCAGTAGCGACAATAAAGTAGACGCCTTCAACATTAAATAAATGCTTAATAGTTTCTAATAGTTGAATACTATAAGAAGGTTTACAACGATCTAATTCATCAATCAAAATAAATAAAGGAGCTTTAAATGAAGTTTCACCCTCTAACCCTTCCACTAATAGCCTTAAATTTTCCCTAAAATGGCCTATAGCATTTTTTGTTGTTTGATACTCTTTTATTGCTAATTCAGCTGCCTTTGTAGAGATTGAAGAAGCAACAGTAGTAATATCTTTTGACAAACCAGACTGTTCAGCCCCTGTGACAGAAGCCCCCTCACTCTCTTGCTCCTTTTCAAATAAAGCTTCGACGCCATCAAGAGACATACCAAAAAGCTGTTTAGTAAAAAAGCCACCGAGTAAAGGAAGTGCTGCGTTTTTCATTGATCTTGCAATACCAGCTAATTTACCATCGGTCGCACTAAGTAAGCCTTGATTAGTCAATTCTTCATTTATTTCAGCAATAAAACTAAGTAAAGCATTTTCAGAAAAATCATTTTTCCATGCATCAAAACATACAACTACATGCTTCTTTTCTTTTAGCTCTTCTGCGAGGTTATTAATAAAATATGTTTTACCAAAGCCCCATTCTGCATTGACATTTAATACATAGTTTTTACTATGCTCAGCCTCTAATACTGCGTATTTACTCGTTAAAAAATGAACAAGCCATTGTCCTTCTTGCTTTCGATTCAACCTATCATCTGACCATAATTCAACCGACATATAATTTCCTTATAAATTTTTTTAATAAAACATACTAGTACGAATCAATATAAAAATAACGTTTTATTGCTCACCTAACACCCAATCAAGCCCCTGTATTGCTGTGGTAGGAAACGCAGTTGCATGACTAGCCCCTTCAATAACAATACTTTTTAATTCTATATTGTCACTTTTAAGTGCATTAACTTTTTGCACAAGCTGCGCAGCACCTTCAATCATATTTTGCCCTTCGCCAAAAGCAGGCGTTTCCATAGATCCAACTGATATATATACCCTTATAGGTAATTTTGGTTTATTCACTTTTAATGCTAATAGTGCATTGTTATTAAACCAGACAGATGGGCTGCCAATAATATAACTGCTAAATAAATCTGGCATCGTAAATAAAATAGTGGCGCCAAATAACCCGCCTAACGAATGCCCCATGTAGGTTCTTTGTAAGTTACTGGCCCGATAGTTTTTTTCAATAAAAGGGAAGACTGTACTTTGTAAAAACTGAATATGCCCTTTGGCATTACCTGTTTGCTTTTTCCAATCTTTTGCAAAGGTAGGCGTGTAATCTCTAATTCGGCTGTTAGAGCCAGCGGACCCTTTTTCATAGCCAATTGCTACAATAATAGCCTGTTGCATTTTGCCACTATTCATAGGGAATCGTGTAGCCCCAGCAACGATGGGAAAGGTATACGGTGCATCGGTTACATAAATAACTGGATACGTTTTATTAGGCTGCTTTTGGTATGATTTAGGAAGCTGAATATACACAGGATACGCCCGCTCGCTAACGGGCTCAATGAGCTCAACCACGTTACTTCGGGGTATTGAATAAGGGGTATTTGCGCTTAATTTAAAACATATTAAGGCGCTTAAAAGCAAAAGAGATTTTAAAATAAGAGGCACTGTATTGGTTAACCTAAGCTAAAAATAAATTAAGTACCTACTTTAAAGTACTTTTAGCGAATATTTAAGCTATCTAAAAAAACAAAGTTTAAATAAAAAATAAAGTGCCAGTATAGCTTTCGTTTAAACCACCAGCACTTATAGCATTAAACCACTTGATCTGGCTCACTGCCTGAACACGGGCAGTTGTCGTCATTCTGTTTAAGACATTGCTGATAATTAAACCAATGGGCTACAGCAATAAACGCTGAGCCTATTAAGGTTAGCGCTTTTTCGAGCACTTCATGGCCTAGCAATACGGCAAATATCATAAAAGCTAAGCCTGTTACACCAGACACCATATAACGTGTACGTTTATGTTTTTTACAGCCTAAACTCAATGCCAACAAACTGGTTGGCATTACCGCCGCAAGAATCCATAAATGAAATTGCTCACTATCTATTTGCATTACAGCAAAGCTTGGTAATAACGCTAAAATAACCGGGGTTGCAAAACAATGCACTGTGCACATTACCGATAACCCTATTGCCATACGATCCATAACACTTTGACTCGACTTCATTATTTCCTCTACTAAATCAGTGTCTCCACTCAAAAACGTTACTTTTAAGGAGACATTTTAATAACATCAGTTAATTGCTGTTGATATATTATAACATTACTCGCATAATTGATATAATATAACATCTAACAAGGTAGTCAAATGAAACGTAGATCGCAATTAGCTGTTCTCATAGCAGCTTTATTGCCGGCTAGTGTGCTTGCATCCACAATAGAAGGCGTTGTTTTAAACAACAAAGGTAAAGTAGTTACCAATGCAACGGTAGAAGTTGAAGGCTCAGATCTTAAAGTAACCACCGATGAAAACGGTAAATTTGTTATAACAGAACTAAAAAATGGCTTAAAAGAGCTTCACGTTGTAGCCCCTGGTTATGCGCATCTTCATCGCGATATAACAATAACTAATGATGAAAACCAATCGGTTACTTTTAATTTAAAGCGCTCGCCTATTGAAGTTATTGATATTGAAGCGACCCCTATTCATATGTCGGCAATGGAATCTGCATCGCCTGTTAGTGTTTTATCTGGCGAACAACTAAGACGACAACAAGCTGCAACCCTTGGCGACAGCCTTGAAAAACTCCCAGGCGTTAATACAAATTTTCACGGTAAAGTAGCCAGCACACCTATTATTCGTGGTTTAAGCGGCCCTCGCGTACTTATTACTCAAAATGGCCTTGATGTTAGTGATGTTTCGCGCGTTGGCCCCGATCACTCTGTTGCATCGGAGGCGTCTACCGCACAACAAATTGAAGTATTACGCGGCCCTGCAACGCTGTTTTATGGCAGTGGCGCAATTGGTGGTGTGGTTAATGTAGTAGATAACCGCGTACCTACCGACAGCACCACGCGTGGTGAATGGAACCTAGAACATAACTCGGTAGATAACCAAAAAGTGGCCTCGTTTAATGCCACCACAGGCACAGACTCGGTGGCTTTTTACGCCGATGCATTTTGGCGTGAGGCCGATGACTACGGGGTACCTGTAGCTGCCGATATAGATAGCGACGGTGAAGGCCATAGTAGCGATTACAAAGTTGAAAACAGTAATGAAGAGTCTGACGGTTTTACTGTTGGCGCTAGCTATTTAATGGATAACGGCTTTATTGGCTTAGCAGTAGAGCAATTTAATCGTCAATACGGTATTCCTGGTCATACGCACGGCGAGGAGGAAGAGGAAGAACACAACGACGAAGAAGAAAGCGTATTTGCTGATTTAGAGCAAACTAAAGTGCAATTATTAGGTGAGTACAACCTAGATAATAAATGGCTAAACAAAATAAATCTCCGCGCTGGCCATACCGACTACGAACACGCTGAAATTGAGAGCGGCGCTGTTGGCACTACCTTTAAAAACGAAACCAACGAATTACGCATAGACCTACTGCATAACCAATTTAACGAATGGAATGGCGGTATTAGCTTTCATTACAAGCAAAGCGATGTTGAAGCACAAGGTGAAGAGGCCTTTACTCCTCCATCAGAGACCGAAAGCTTTGCTGTAGCGTTAATGGAAGAAAGGCACTTTGGTGATTTTTTAGTGCAGGTAGGTGGGCGTATTGAGCGTGTAACCATTGAAGCAGGCGACGTATTGCTGCCAAGTATTGACGCTCACGCACACGATGAAGCAGAAGAAGCCGACGAGCATGATCATGGCCACGAAGAAAGCGCAGAAACCACTCGCGTATTTGATGTAGAGCATGAATTTACGCCAGTCAGTTTATCGGCAGGGGTAGTATGGGATTTTACATCTAACTATAACTTAGGGCTTTCGGTATCGCGCTCTGAACGTGCACCTTCTGCCTCTGAGTTGTTATCGTTTGGGCCGCATATTGGCACTGGCACTTACGAAGTAGGCGCACTATTTGATTTAGATGAAGATGGCCATTTGGGTTTATCTGAACAAGCAATTGACCTGGAAACAGCCAATAATATCGATTTAACCCTACGTAAAACTCAAGGCGATGTTGGCTTTATTTTAAATGCCTTTTACAACCAAGTAGATAACTATTATTACCAAATAGACACCGGTTTATTCGCCGAAAGTGGACACGACCATGGCGATGAAGAAGAAGGCGTTGACGAACACGACCATTCATCAGAGCTACCCGTTTATTTATTTAAAACAGATGATGTAGTTTTACATGGTTTTGAAGCGCAAATTGCGTGGCAATTAACAGATGAGTTTAAGCTAGATGTATTCTCTGACTACGTTCGTGCACGCTTAAAAGACGGCGGCGATTTACCCCGTACACCACCGCTTCGTTTTGGCAGCGAGCTAAGCTATCAAACAGATAAATTAAGTGCGCATATTCACGTAACACGTTATCAAGAGCAAGACCGCACAGCCCCACAAGAAACAGCCACAGACGGTTACACCTTAGTTGATGCGAGCATCTCTTACGACCTTTCAGTGTTAAACCAAGATATGTCTGTGTACCTACGAGGCACTAACTTAACAGATACAGAAGCACGCGTGCACAGCTCGTTTGTAAAGGATATAGCGCCACGTCCAGGACGTAGTTTTGCGCTAGGTATTCGCGGTTATTTTTAAGCGTTAAAAAATTATAATTAAAGGAAATAAACATGAAAAAACTATATCAATTAAAGCTTATTGCACTCGCTATTAGCGCTACATTTATTACGGCCTGTGGCGATGCAGAAACCAACATTGTGGAAAAAGATCCTATTGTTGTAGAAGACGAGCACAATCATGATGATGATCACGACCATGACGACGGCTATACCATAGACTCATTAGGCAGATTGGCCGTTCTGGCAGGTGACAGTAACGAAGCTAGCTTTTTTGATTTAGATAACAACGAATTACTTGATACATTTACACTAAACAATGACTCAAACACGTTATCTGCATCACCAGGCTTTCGTTATGCTGTTATTGCTAATCGTACTCAAGATTACCTAGGGTTTATAGACGGCGGTATGTGGCGCGAAGATCACGCAGAGCACTTGCATGATTATGAGCAAGGCCCTGCGTTTAGCAGCTACGAGCTAACAAGTGGTAGTCGTCCTACACACTTAATAACTCACGACGGGCAATTAGCAATATTTTACGATGGCGATGCAGAAACCGGTACGCCTGCCTCAGTAGAAGTGCTAACCGATAACGATATTACCAATACAACAGCTACACTTACTGGCATTAACTACGACATTAACATGCATGGTGTAGCTGAGCCTCGCGGCGAGCATTTACTCTCAACCATTCGCCGCGACGATGCAAGTAATACATCTAATGCCAAAGTACTTCCCGATCAAGTGGGTGTTTATCATCTTCACGATGGTAATTACGAACTAGAGCAAACGTTAGAAATAACCTGCCCCGATTTACACGGCGCAGCACAAAATCACGATTATGTTGTATTTGGTTGTGGCGATGGTGTATTGATTACCCATCAGCAAGGTGATGTATACAGCGCTCAAAAAGTTGTAAATATAGATGCCGTAGGCGATCAGCGCATTGGTACTTTGTACGGCCATAAAAGCAATGACACAATTTTTGGTATTGCCGCAGGGCATGATGGCAGTGGTTCAGTATTGCTTAGCATTCATCCTGAAAATGCCGAAATGGAAGAAGTAGAATGGCAACTTGCTGATGGCGCAAGTGCTGTTTCTTATTCTTTTTCAGCCAGTGGTGAACACTTTTTAATACTCGACAGCCTAGGCTTTTTAAATGTACTTACTGGGCATGAACATGACGGTGAAATGCACTGGGAGCTTGCAGGCCAAGTAGATATTACTCAAGCAGACGTAACCACAATGCCCGAAGGAATGAGCTTTAGTATGACAGTGGCGCAAAGTGGTCAGTTTGCTTATATTGCCGACCCAATTACTCAACACATAGTGCAAGTACACCTAGAAGACCTAGAAATTGAAAGTGAGCTAGAGTTAACTTTTCCACCGGCAAGCATTACCTGGTTAGGGATTGCACAAGAAACAGAAGATGAAGATCACGACCATTAATTTAAGACTAACGCTTTAAGTTAAAGCCACAAAACAAAAAACCCGTAATTAGGTTTACTAATTACGGGTTTTTACAGCTATTTATTTAGCTCTATTGTTACTTACGGCGCCAGCCACTCCACACATCATCTATATCATCGGCTTTATTTTTTTTCTTTTTCTTGCCTGTGCCTTCTGGTTTTGCCATTGGTTTTTCATTTTTAAGCGCATCAGCTGCATCAAGGTTTGCTTGGTTTACAGCAAAACCGGTTACTTCTTCACGCTCTAGGCGTAGTTTGTTTTTCTTCTCGATTATTTTAAAGTGATGCAAATCTTCATAATCAACCAATGAAAGCGCTAAGCCTACTTCACCAGCACGGCCGCTTCGGCCAATACGGTGCATATAATCAGCAGGACTGCGTGGTAGATTAAAGTTTATTACCACTGGCAGCTTTTCAATATCCAAACCACGTGCAGCAATATCGGTTGCGATAAGTACTTCGATTTCGCCCGCTTTAAATTTTTCTATTACACGAGTTCGCTCACTTTGGCCTTTATCGCCATGGAAAACTTGTGCATTAACACCCCGTTTTTCAAGCTTAGCCGCTAAATGCTCACAGTCTTTTTTAGCGTTCACAAAAATCAGCGCTTGGCGCCATTTATGCATTTTAATTAAATGTGCTAAAACTGTGGTTTTTTCACCTTTGTTTACGGTAAAAACACGCTGTACTAAGGTGCTTTCATCTTTGTTTTGTACTTGTATTTCAACTGGGTCGTTTAAAAGCTCTTGCGTTAATAGCTTAACTTGCTCAGGGAAAGTTGCTGAAAACAACATGGTTTGTTTTTTAGCAGGCATTAACGCTAAAAGGTCAGCCAGCTCTTCGGTAAAGCCAAGGCTTAGCATACGGTCGGCTTCATCAAGCACAAGCGTAGTTACATTATCGAGCTTAATCGCATTGCTTGAGATTAAATCAAGTAAGCGACCAGGTGTTGCCACAATAATATCGGCGCCGCCGCGCAGTGCCTGCATTTGTGTATTAACCGATACACCACCAAACACCGCAACTGTTTTAATTGCACCATTAAAGTTAGCAGAATACGATTTAACGCTATCGGCCACTTGCGTAGCAAGCTCACGCGTCGGTACTAAAATAAGCCCCGTTACAAAATTACCTTTGCTGGCAGTATTTTTAGCGCCCTGCTCAAGGAAAGCTTTTTGCAACATAGGTAATGCAAACGTTGCTGTTTTACCTGAACCCGTGTTTGCCCCTGCAATTAGGTCACTACCCGCAAGCACACTAGGTATAGCCTTAGCTTGAATAGGTGTAGGCTGGGTATATTCCAAATCGGTTAATCGAGCTAATAGCTCTGGAATAAGGCCAAGTTCGGAAAAAGTGCTAGGGCTTGTGGCTGAGGTCATATTTATTACGGGCTTATTGCTAAAAAAGTAGCCTGTAATTTTAGCGTATTTAGCGCTTATTAAGTAGGGGTTAGTGATTTAAATGTCAGCGGCGCATTTTAGGTTAAAAACTACGGAAAGTTTTCTAACAATAATATGCACAGCATAATCCTTCGCTTATTTTATAATTTTAAATTAAAAGCTTAGCTTCTAAGGGAGAAAAATGATGCATGATTCAGTATTAAACTAAAACTACCTAGTGAAAGCTAGGAAGTCCACACCCCAGTCATTATATATACTCTAAAAAGTAGTCAATTAGCGGTTATTCATATTATCACTATCATTTAAAAAACCATGTAACTGTTTAAGCTTGAGTAACAACTCATCGAAAGTGATTATTTGTACATTTTTAGAATTGCGACGATATATTTCAAATGATTTTCGCTCGTCTTCATCATTTGGCATGGTACCAATAATCAGAATGCAATGAACTGCATAAGATTCTATATCGTAAATTCTATTGTTGCTTTTTATCGATGCGATGTTTTGTTGTAGCTGATAGCATTGGTCTAAAACTTGGGTTACAGAGCCTGTTAGCTCGGTTGATGCACAATACACTGCACCTCGGTAAGCTGTTTTATTAAGTAATACTGATGAGGGCTTTTTAATCTCTATAAGCGCGAGGTTATTGGTAACGCCATTCTTAATTAAATAATCGGTAATCTTTTCGCCATCACCAGACAAGCGTTTACCGCCAACACTGGCTTGATCTGATATTTTTATCGCTGGGTAACCAAAGGCAAGGCTCAATATAAATGGGTTTTCATTAAATAAGCGCTGCCATGTATCTTCCTTGGTTTTTTTAGTCAGTAACTTCTCATAAGAAGAAATTAGCCGTTCTAAAGAAACAAGTTCAATATCATTTTTTAACTTTGTTAACGTTACAGGATCAGTTTGTTTAACCGTCGATTTGTCTTCCACGACTAAACTCATTGCAGCCTGTTTATCGGTATCGTTTATCTTAATCCGGAGCATTTTACTAATAGCATCATTATCCGTGGGTAGTATTCTTTGTTCATTTCCCAATCGATAGGCTAACAAGTTATATATTGTCGCTGTTTTAGTTGCTTGAGCTGCTTGTCTCGCTCTTCGTGTGATACGGTCACAATTACGGCGCATTTCATCAAAATCACTCGCATTTAAATTAAATAAGTCGCGATTAAAGTCCCAACCTGTTTTTTCTTGTCCAATCCATATTTGATTAAAATCTGTTTGCTCTTCTATTGCCGAAATAATAAAGCGGTAATCTTTTATTAAACCTAATCCGTAGCGTAGGTCTTTAATAAATCCACTTGGTAAGAGCTGTAAGCAATTAACAACCTCCTCTTTAGTATAAGGCGCTGAATTATAGCCAAAATCAACGTCTAGTATAATTGATTCAATCTGATCGTATTTTTGCTTTAAATAATTAGGATGTGTAGGTAAGGTAATAATAGGGGTTATGGATATAATTCCATCTTGACCGCTAAAAGTTGCGATACTTTTTCGATGTTGGCTAGGTTTTTCTGTACCTTTACCGGCTATTTCTAATTCAGCTTGAGTTGGTAGAAAAAATACTTCTGTACAGTTTGGAAAAACTTCTTCGAGTTCAATGTTTAGTTTTTCTGGGCTGAAATTTTAGGGTAAAAACCTAGCCATAGTATTTCCTTATAGCTTACCTTTAAAGTCTGAGTTCTACGATTATTTTGGCGCGGGAACAAGAAAGTCTTTCATTAATAGGCTTGAGTCATTCTGGTAAATTCAGAATAACTCAAGCCTAAATAGTATGAAACTATTTTGTAAGATATGAATCTTTATTATCCAAAGTGATACTTTCTTGTCAATTTACACAGCCAATCATAACCTTTTGATTTTACTCAACCGTAACAGATTTAGCTAAGTTACGTGGTTGGTCAACGTCAGTGCCTTTAATTACTGCTACATAGTACGACAGTAACTGTAATGGCAGCGTGTAAACTATTGGCGCAATAATGTCGTCAGTGTGGTTTACGTTGATTACACGCATTGTGTCGTCTGACTCAAAGTGTGAATCTTTATCTGCGAATACGTAAATAATGCCGCCACGTGCGCGTACTTCTTCTACGTTTGATTTAAGTTTTTCTAGCAATTCGTTATTTGGTGCTACAACAATAATTGGCATGTCGGCATCAATAAGTGCTAGTGGGCCATGTTTTAGCTCGCCAGCGGCGTAGGCTTCTGCATGAATGTACGAAATCTCTTTAAGCTTAAGCGCGCCTTCCATTGCAATTGGGTATTGCGAGCCACGACCTAAAAACAATGAGTGGTGTTTGTCGGCAAACTCTTCTGCAAGATCTGCAATACCATCAGCGAGTAATAATGTTTCTTCTAACTTAGCTGGAAGTACTTTAATTGCATTTACAATTGCGCTTTGATCAAGCCCTTTTTCTTGCGCTATTGACGCAGTAAGCATTAACAAACCAACTAACTGCGTAGTAAATGCTTTAGTAGATGCCACGCCTATTTCAGCGCCTGCTTTAGTCATAAAGGCAAGGTCTGATTCGCGTACAAGCGATGAACCAGGTACGTTACAAATAGTCATTGAGGCCATGTAACCTTGCTCTTTAGCTAGGCGTAATGCAGCTAGCGTATCGGCAGTTTCACCCGATTGAGAAATAGTAACAAGTAAGCTATTTTCATGAACAAACGACTGACGGTATCTAAATTCAGAAGCTATTTCTACATTACAGCTAACACCCGCAAACTGCTCAAGCCAGTAACGTGCAACCATACCTGAATGATAAGACGTACCACAGGCAATAATTTGCACATGTTTTACATCTTTAAATATTTGCTGAGCGCTTTCGCCAAAGGCATCAATTGCTACACGGTCGTCGTTTAAACGCCCTTCAAGGGTATTACGTACAGCAAGTGGCTGCTCGTAAATTTCTTTTAGCATGTAGTGACGGTAATCGCCTTTGCCTGATGCATCTTGCGTAATGTTTGATTCAATCACTTCACGCTCAACTGCGTTACCGTCTGCATCAAAAATTTCTACTGTGTCACGTGTAATACGTGCTACGTCGCCTTCTTCTAAAAAGATGAAGCTACGAGTAACAGGTAGTAATGCTAACTGATCAGACGCAATAAAGTTTTCGCCAAGGCCTAAACCAATAACAAGAGGACTACCTGAGCGCGCTACAATGATTTCGTTATCGTTGTCTTTATCAAATACAACAGTACCAAAAGCGCCTTCAAACTGTTTAACAGCTGCTTGTACTGATGCAAGTAACGTTGTGTGTTGTTTACGAAGTTGGTGAATTAAATGCACCATTACTTCTGTATCAGTGTCTGATAAGAATTCGTAACCATCTGCTTTAAGTGCTGTACGTAGACTCGCGTGGTTTTCAATAATACCATTGTGCACAAGTGCTAACTGGTTGTTTGATACATGTGGGTGTGCATTTGCTTCTGTAACGCTACCATGTGTTGCCCAGCGCGTATGTGCAATACCTGTATGACCGCTAACACCTGCTTTTTCTAGAGCTGCTTCTACGTTAACTACTTTACCCACTGCTTTAACAGTATTAAGTGTGTTGCCATCAAGCAATGCTACGCCTGCTGAGTCATAACCACGGTATTCTAGGCGTTTAAGGCCTTCAACTAAAATTTTGTTTACTGGACGTTCTGCAACTGCCCCAACTATTCCACACATAGTGTCTCCATTAATTTTTAAAATACTTGCTACTGAGTAGCTATTGTATAATCTCTGCACAAATTAGTTTTACACCACACGCCTCAATTGCTTTGCGCTTATCGTCTGCTAAGCCATCGTCGGTTATTAATGTGGTTACTATTTTCCACGGTAATTCTAAATTTGGTATTTTTCGGCCAATCTTATCTGATTCAACCATTACAATTACTTCACGAGCGGCTTTTGCCATAACTTGGCTTAAACCAACTAGCTCATTAAAGGTAGTAGTACCGCGCTTTACATCTATGCCGTCAGCGCCAATAAATAGCTGATCAAAGTCGTAAGAACATAATACATTTTCAGCAACTTGCCCCTGAAATGACTCAGAATGTGGATCCCACGTTCCGCCAGTCATTAAAAGTGTCGGCTCGTTCTCGAGTGCTAATAAACGACTCGCTACTTTAATAGCGTTGGTCATAACAACTAGCCCACGCTTATCAGCAAGCTCAGGGATCATAGCTGCCGTAGTGCGTCCGCTATCAATAATAATGCGGTTATGATCTTTTATAAGTTTTGCTGCAGCTTTTGCTATTGCGACTTTGCGCTTTGAATCTACTTCATCGCTAACAATTTCTTTAGGTAGTGCAATAGCACCACCGTAGCGGCGAAGTAATAAGCCACTTTTTTCAAGCGAGGTTAAATCTTTTCGAATGGTTACTTCAGATGTTTGAAACTGCTGTGCTAACTTTTCAACGGCTACTTCACCTAATTCATTAACTTGAACCAGTATATTGTGACGACGCTGCTGTGTGTTTCGTTTAGTCATAAAGCTCGTGAATTAAGTTTCATTTCGAAAGTTATGCGATTTTAAACGAAACAACTTAAATGGCAAGTGAACGAGCAAAAAAAACACAGTTTTATTCTAATAATAATAAAACTAAAAGTACGGTAAGCTGTAACTAATTAAGTTATAAAGATAAATACAATGCAGTCATTTAACAGTATCAGTAAAGAATACTTAGCACAGCGAAAGCAAGCAGGTGAAACCTGCCGTTTATTTAATAAGAGCCCAAGTAAAGGCAACTTAAAACGTATCAAAGAGTTATTTTTAAAGTCGGGTGATGGTGTAATTATAGAATCAGGTTTTCATTGCGATTACGGCAATCAAATAGTTATTGGTGATCGTACTTTTATGAATATTAATTGTACACTTCTCGACTCGCCATTAGCCAATCACTCAATCACCATTGGTGATGACTGCTTAATAGGCCCGAACGTTCAGCTTTTAGCTGTGTCACATGCTACTAATCCAGCAAAAAGGCTTAATAAGGAAAACTTTGCAGCACCTATCGCGTTAGGCAATAACGTATGGGTTGGCGCAGGTGCAATTATTTTAGCGGGTGTGAGTATTGGTGAAAATAGTATTGTGGGTGCGGGTGCTGTGGTTACTAAAAATGTAATGCCTAATACTGTAGTAGCGGGTAACCCAGCTCGTGAAATAAGAACATTGTAGCTATTCTCGATGTAATTTTAACATCGGGAGTCGCTGCGCTCGCCCGCCCTACGTGATGCGTGTTGATGTAGTGTGTGTTAATTGCGCGTATTTCACTTTTCTACAGACGTAAAAAAGCCCGAATCGTTAGATTCGGGCTTTCTACAATTTGAAGCCTGGTGATGTCGTAGTGCCCACAGCGGTGGAGAGTCACGTAGCAAATGCTACTGTATTGGCCGACTAAGATATTGAGGGATTTTGTTGTGATTCTAGCGTAGGGAGTCGCTGCGCTCGCCCGCCCTACGTGATGCGTATTAATGTGAGTGTGTATTAATTACGCACATTTCACTTTTCTGCAGACGTAAA
>NZ_JBEOOQ010000062.1:0-13719 GCF_040309305.1 Pseudoalteromonas sp. RB2-MNA-CIBAN-0110
CCGGTTTAGCGCCAAATGAATCTGAGGTTAGATATCAAGATTCTAAAACTGTGGCCAAATTTTATTGACCACTACAACCCTAGCGTCTGAAGAATCAAACCCCAGACCAAATGATTTTAAAAATATTTGATCTTCTTCTCGCAGTATTGGATTACCTTCATCATCATATTTACTTGATATTTGGCCACTAAAATCATTAAACTCAAAAGCAAATCTTGGTTCATTCGAGTAACGTTCTAGGATGTCTGTTTCAAAAAATCTAAAACTCATTTGAGGTTCAGATAGTGCTAACTGAACACTATATTTTGCGTAGCCATAATCATCAATATCTCGATTTTCTTTTGCATATTCTGGAGTTGGATATAAGCATATAGGATATTCGGTTTGCTCTACTGACAGTTCGAAGTTACCAAATGATTGCTTCTCTACTTTGATTGATTTTGCGTGCTCTAGTATATCTAATTGAGATTGAACTGGGTGGTGATTGAAACCGATAATGTGTGGATTTGTACTAGATTGAATTGAAACAACTCCAGTTTTCACAAGCTCTTTTATGAGGTCAATTGACTCTTCATAATCTAAGTTCAAGTCTTGTGAGACCTGTCGTAATGCAATTCCATTATAATCTGAGGAATCACAGAAAAAAGAAAAGACTAGTTTTTCAATATTTTTTAATTCACTCAAACTTGAATCCATCCACGTACTCTAGAGAAATTTAACAGCTTATTGAACACCATTTTGGTGGTTTATAACACATCAAAACGGCGTATATCACATACCGTGATAATTTCACCAATAATTACCTTTGTAAACAAGTAGTTAAAAAAGCTAGGAATTAAGCATGTTATTTTACCCCAAAACGGTATTTAATAATGTTATCGGACAAAATTAGGCTCCTACTCAAAGAAGTAGGAATAAGTTTAACTTTTTCAGTGTCCGGTTATCGCTCATATCGGTCTGTTAGATAAAATCTAAACCTATTCGTCAGAACTGTAAGATCAGATATGAGCAACTACATGTAAGGGAAATGGCAAAAATACAGTCTTTTCCTGATGACTTTGTTTTTCGTTCTAAAGTAACAACAGGAGGCAAATGCGTAAATTTGAAGTACCACAATATACCCAGGTTGGTAATGCAGTACCTCCTCTTTTAGGAGTTTAGCTTGGTGAGTACCTCGCAAAACTTTTAAGCTAAAATAGCTCCTAAGTGAGTTCAAACTTAATACTTTTGCAATTATCTACTCCAACTTCATTTAAATACTCAAGGGCCATTTTTTTGTGCCTATTAGTACTCATGCAACGTTGGAGGGTAGTTAGTTGTGTTTCAAGATCTGATTTTACCCCTAGATCCTTTAGCCCACTTTGCATATCTAGTTCTCCACTATTAACAAACCAATGACAGTTATCTTTATGGCGTGAACCAGCGACATAGGTTGCAGCTCGATCCATTCCTGTATTATAAAGAATGAATGTGTCTCCATCGACTGTAGCGCCTTGTGCGCTATACACTGTACTTGCATAAGCCTGTACTAGATGTAAACGCTCGTCGCTGTCAGAATAATCAGATTGATTGAAACTGACAACTCGGCCATTATCTAACTTAATAGTAAAGCGCACATCATCACTTAACTGTTTAACCTTTGTTATAGTGCCTTTTTCACCATTAGTGAAATCTCGCTTATAATCGTTCTTAGTAAAACGAACTCTTTCGCCCGCTGAAAATGAAAAGCATAAGCTTTGGTTAGAAACCACGCAATTAATCATGATGTCCTCATTCCCGAGTTTATTCTGAGCTTTAAACTCTTTACGCACTAAATCATTCAAAGGCTTAACATCACGCCAGCGCTGAGCAAGTAACATAGTCTCTTTATGCGGATTTTCTTTTGAGTACTTAGCCCAACAATGTACTAATTTTTCACGAGCAGATTGATTATCCTTTTCTATGTGCAACAGGTCCTTTTGAATAAAAGCTCTTAATGCTGGTTTAATATCTCCGCTTCTCAGGTCATTAACTGCTTTACGAGCCCACTCTTCACGTTGACGGCGTATCGTGTTTATACCTGCAAACCCCTGCCGTTGAGATAGGTAGCGTAACGTGCCGCCGTGAGTAATGGCATCTAATTGCTGTTGTTCACCAACTAAAACAAGCTTTGAGCCACAACTCTGTACTTTTTCCATTAATCTTAGTAATTCAGGTGTCGGTAATTGGCCTGCTTCATCTAATAAAATTACTGAGTTTTCAATTTTAGATTTGCGCTTTTCTAATGCCTGTAATAAATTTGCCAACGTTGTACTACGAATACCTGTATCCGCCTCAAGCTGCTGTGCTGCCTGTCTAGCTATTGTTGCGCCATAAACGTTAAAGCCTTTAGCTTCATAGGCTATTCTCATTGCTTGCATAGAGGTAGATTTACCAGCTCCTGCTTTACCCTGAATTATATCTAACCCTGATTGGCATACTGAAAAGACAGCTTCAATTTGTTCATCAGAAAGAGGGAATTCTTTTTTTTGCTCAAGTTCTTTTATTGCTTTAAAAATGTCTTTTTCATCTAACTGGAAGCTATAGTCCTTATTTAATAACTCAGCATTGCGTATAAGTTTATTTTCAATGTTTAGCATTTCTTGAGTTGTATACATCTGATTATTATTGATATCTATGCCTAATTTAACAATCAATTTACTGTCTAAAACTTCTCTTACGGTATCTTCTATATTAAGAAGCTCTGCCTTTTGGAACTGAGCTTCTCTAGCAGTGCAAGCATAGATATCTTGTAAACGAAATACAGCTTGCTCTTGGGTTAGATCATTTAATATTTTAGATAATGGCAATGGCTCAATAGAGTGATTCATATTGAGTTGTTTTAGTTTACTTAGTTTATTGATATCAAAATCTAAGTTATCCATTTCAGTTTGCCACTTAGAAAAGAGCTGGGGCCTATCAACTGCTTTTTTATATGCTCGGGAGTTAAGAGTTATTGCATCTCCAATTTTTGATGATGCGTTACTAACTCCTAATTCTTTCATTTTAAGTCGTATAGCTTCGGCTCTTTTAGAGAAAAAATTACACACGTGGTTAGGAATACCTTTAACTTCAAAGTGCTGGTAATTATCATTTCTTTCAATATCAAAGCCTAGATCACATAAAGCATTTGCTAATTGTGAACGATAAATAGCCCCAGCTGCTTTTTGCCAAAGAAAAAGTTGTTTTGATTCTAATGTTCCCCAGGTGCCGTCTGTTCTTGGAGCAATGTTAGCTATTAAGCAATGGGTATGTAATTGAGGATCTTGAGCTCTAGAAGTTGAGTGCTCAAAAGTTGCAGCAATTAAACCAGCTACACGCTCATGAGTTTTGCCACCTTTGCCTCGCCTAGTGATAGCAGAATGCTCCTCTATGAAAGATAAAGCTTGCTCTGTCGCATTTTGTTGGGCTTTTTGGATTTGACCACGTAGCTCTTTATCTGCACGTGCCCATAAAATTGATACTGATTTTGGGGCTGAGAAGGTTAAATCCCATCCTGGACGATGGCTTTCACCTGCATTTTTACATAAAGCGGTTCCATCTAATGAAAATCCATTGAATATCCGTCGATAGTCTCGACTATTAATATGGCTAGTAAGCTTTAAAGCATGCCTTCCTGAACCAATCCACTTACCTAGGGGTTCACCACCTTTAGTGTAATAGTCTTCTTTTGCAAGCTCTTCATAGTAAGCAATACTGTTGATTACATTCATCGACATCATTTTATTTCTCCCAATTAGTAAACTTGCTTTTGATAGATAGTTTTTCCGATGAATTATTATTTTCACCTTTTAACCATTCAGCAGGGACTTGTTCATTGGTGACATTTTTTTGTTTTAGATATGGCCAACAGAGCTTATATACGGCTTTATAACCAGGTATTAGGATAAAGCCATATACCCCTTTCTTGCTTGGCTGAGGGAGTTGGGAAAGCTCTGATGTAGCTACAACAGGTATAACTTCCCTGTGCCAATTTTGAGTTGTACCTTCTTTTATACCCGCACTAGAAGTCGGTTTTTCAACTTCTCGTTCACCAAAAAATTTAGATACATAGGAAGCTGTTTCACCCGCTGCACCGACTCGCATGCTTACCAGTAATGTGAACATGCTTAATAACGTATTGGCTAGAGGTTTACCATATATATGCTCAAGCTGAGAGATCGATTGAGTACCAGCTACAATACGACAGCCTTTAGATCGTCCCAAGCTCATCCATTCAAGGAGCGATGGATTCTTTGGTAAATTTCCAATTTCATCAAGGAATAGCCATAATTCACGTGTTGTACTGTTTGTCTGTGCAAGAATATTACTCGTCATTAATGAGATAAAAGCGTTTGCTATAGGGGCGGCAATATCTTTATAAAGCTTATTTGCTTGTATTATAATTACTGGTTTATTGCTGTTTGTATCGTTTACCCAGCTGTTAATGCTAAAGCCATTTGCATATGCTCTAGGCCAAGCGACAGCAAGCGTATGAACCCAATTAATAGATGTGTTTAGCTGAGCAAAATAAGATTCAGTTGTTTTACTGTCTTTCGCAATAAACTCCGCAGCTTGAGGGTAGTGCTTTAATAGTAATTCTTTTAAATTAGAGCGGTCTTCAGTAAGTATCTTTGCAAGTTCACCCCAACCCCAATACTTTTCTGTTTTGTTAAGAGTTACCATCATCCCTACAAAAATTACTCTAGCGCCAGTTGACCAGATAGGCTCTTCAGTTTCATTTATTAATCGCTCTGCGATTAGCTCAGCTTTAGTATTAGAGCTAGCATCAGCTTGAATATTCCATGAAGTACCACGTTCATCCCATGGAGCTATTAGTATTGTTGAGCTTGCATTGTAAAATAGAGCTGTAAACTCGCGTTTTTCATCGTATATAAAGGCTCTTTCCCCCCGGTCAATTATTTGTTGAATAATAGGTGTGATAAAGACGGTTTTACCAGAGCCCTGACTACCGACAACGAATATATTACCAGACTCCCTCTTTTTCTTTATTTGTAGGTTGGGGTGAAGCTTTATCCCTAATTCGCCTTTTTCGCGCTTTGCTGCTCTTTTTGCTCGAGCTAATGCCGTTCGGCCATGAAATAGATAAGGGCCCGAAACATGAAAATAGCGGTCTAGCCCTCCTGAAACATAGATAAGGCTTGCCAATTTATACGCAGGAAATAATGCTATCGTAGCGCTTAAAAATGTATATGTAATAAATGACCACTTATAGTTATGGCTTACTATGAATGCCCAATAGGCCTTCCATAAATCAAAAGTGCTTTTGAATAGAATCTCTTTTAAGATATTAAACCAATAACTGACATGATTTGAAAAGTCGCCCCAGGGCGTTAACCATCCCCAAGTCATGTACAGTATTAACCCAAAAGAGAGTAACCATGTAATAACGCTAATGGTAAGAATGAGCCCCCAATATTGCCTTTTAAATGAAGCAGGTAAATTAGACATTATAATTTGACTCCTTTATCGATAAGGCTTTCTAAAGCCTTTCTTCTCTGGGCACTATTAAGATCGAGAAGAGAGCATAACAATTCAAAATGGAAGGCACGTTGTCGCTGTTCCATCCTTAAAAGTTGCTGCTGATAATGTTGGTACCGGTGATAGCTTTGCCATGAACTGCGAATAACGCTAGCAAGAGAGCAGGCTCTTTTTTCAGCTTCTTCTTCTAGTTTGGAATAGTCTTCGAGTGAAAACCTTGTCGTAATAGCTTTATCAAAAATCTTATTCATAACGTAATCCTTGAAATCATATTTAAAAACAGTTGTTTATCTGCATATTTGAGGTGTGGGCGGTGCTCTGTATGGAATCAGCTGCAACCTAGTAGATGCTTGAGCTTGTAAGATGTTTGAGTTCGAAAGCGAACCCACCAAAGGTGAGTGGGGTTTGAGGCTCCATTTCTAGTATTTTGTGCAGGGTCATCTAATACAATTTTGAGTGCATTACCTTTATTCAATTTTATCAGCCTGTTTTTTTCCTCAGTGCTCAGCTCATCTATATAGAGAGCACAGACGGCAAGCATATCTTCATAATTAAATGGCTGAGGGTAGTCATTTCCGTTTATCAATAACATAGTTGTTGATTTAGCTTCATCGAGATCAAATGATGAGCTGTCGTACTGCTTCAGCCAAATAGAAGCTTCCGATATGAATAACTCAATATCATTGTCGGTATATTGTTTATTTAAATGGCATTTCAAACATGCAATAGAACTTAAAGTAGAAGCTTTGTTTACACCCATCTTTATGTGTTGCTCTAGCAGCAAGTCATTGATCGCAGCATTAAACGAATCAAAATGAATATTATTATTTGAAATAATGGAATTGAGTAATTCCATTATTTTTAAGTCAGCAGTAAAGGTTATTAATTTCATATTATTTACCTTGATTGTTAGTTAAGAGCTTGTTTATTTCTATTGAATTCCAAAATACAGAACGACCTATCTTGATTGGCTTCGGAAGTAGCCCCTTTTGCTGCCATCGAGTTAATGTGGCACGACTAATACTTAAAATTTTTATCAAGTCTGACGCTCTTAACATTTTTGGCATCGGCGTGTTTTCTGACGTTTTAATTTTTTTCATAAATTCACCCTATTCATTGGGAGGGAAAATCCCCTACAAATACCAATGTCTGAAATGCACTGGAAAAAAGGCAAAAATAATTAAATTAGTTTTTGTAAAGTTTAAAAATAGGTACTAAGGTGATGTGATAAATAGCGGGGATTGATTATGCAAACTGATGAACGGGCTTTAGTCGAGCAATTTATCAATGGCGATGAAAAAGCATTTAAAAAAATAGTAGAGAACTATGAAGGTTTGATTCGTAAAATTTATTTCTCTACTATGGAAAATAATAGTTATGGTATGCATGAAAAAATGAGTTTAGGTTATGTAAGCTTATATGAAGATGTAAAAGTAGAGGTATGGCATGGTTTAAGTGTAGCGCTCAAAAATGATTTTATTTTCGAACATAATGAATCACTTAAGCGCTTAATTAAGGTAATAACTGAAAGGCGAGTTCAGGACTTGATAGATAAAAGTTATCGTCACCGAAAAGCTACCTATATTGAAAAGCTTGATGATAATGGCAAAAATATAAAACACTATAATTCATTCGAAAGTATTGATAACCCGAATGTAGATACTAAAGTTACTCTCCTACCAGTAGCAGACAAAGAAGATGAATCTAGATTTGACAATATTTTCAACGAGCTATCTGTCGCTTTGTCTGAAAGAGAAAGAAAAATATGCTCATTAGCATCAGGTAATCTTTTAAACGAAAACCCTGCAAATTTACAGGTAATTGCTGAGCAGCTAGGTGTTTCCTTATCTACAGTAAAAAATGATATTAAGAGAATAAAGGTTGTGTATAAAGAGTATATTTCTTCTTATTAACTTGTCTTTTATTTCAATTTAAAAATTACTATTTAGATGTAACAGAATAGCTGCGAGTAATAGTAATCTGAACTCAATTATATCTAGTTTGAAACATATGAAGTGTTCAATAAATTAATTTAAATGAGAATTAGAGGTTTACCATGGTTGAAGTATGTCCTAAATGTGGTGCTAAGTTTTCAGTCACCGAAGACGGTAGTGGGGGGATCTGTGGAGCTTGCCTAGAGCCGATTAACTGCCCCTTTTGCCACGAAACAGTTAGACAAGAGCGTACAACTGGAACTTTTAATGAAGAGCTCATAGAGGCTCCTGAAAGCCCTCTTTCTCAATACTTAGGTATCTCTGATGTTGAGTGGGAAGAAATGGGGCCTGAGCTTAACGCAAACACAGGAAATAGTGATCAGATGACTTATTGCTACTGGTTTATAGTACCAGAGGGCACATCAGAAGAAATTTTAGATAAAACAGGTTGGGAAGTAGGGCAAATGATCGATAATGTTCCAGTCGAACTTGTGGAGAGTGACGGGTGTAATGATGAATACTAATATATCTTGATTAGCACAAGGTACATTATTCGGACATTGAGGATATCTCACATATATCCAATGGAATCAGGATGCGTTCTATGCAACAATATTCTTCGAATAAGGGCAATTTATAATTTCGAACTGAGTTACGTAAAGCATTACTAGAAGAAGTAAAACTAGCGAAACCCTACTTACGAAAACTACATATTAAAATATGGGAAAAGCTCAAATATAAAGCTTTTTCAGTTGATTGCCTCCAACCAGAGTATTTCAATTAAATTTAGCCACTAATTACTAGAGCTGCTACCTATTATGATCAGCAATAATACTTAATTAATTTGAAGGATTAAATCTAACTGCGTCAAAATTTCTTATTTAGAACAATTAAACAACGAAATTTTAGCCTTGTTATCGATAAGTTTTTCTTACCCCAAAATAGACTGCTTAATTGAGCGAATAGGTATTAAAGTTAATAAATACTGGACGTTTACGTAATAAAATCATTACATCATAAATTTGTTAATTATCCTGAATATAACATGGCTCTGAATGCACATTTTTACTTAATCTTAACACAATATAAATGAGGAATTTAAGTTTCTAATATCGGGATTTACAAGAGGATAAACTTTCGTTAACCTATCCATTTTAAAGACAGTAATATTTTATCATGAATTTTAAATTCTTATTAAAACCTCTGTTGATCCCAATTTTAATATGTCACTCAACTTTTAGTTTAGGGGCGGACTTGGGTTCAGGAGAATCTGCTCAACCTGAAATTAAGAACTACGGATATAACTATTTAGAAGAGAATACAGTTTCTCAAAATGTTTCCACATATACAACTGACTTACTTGGAGATAAGATAGATCCCGGTACGGGAACTATTGCTATCGAGCAGGTAGACATAGATATCCTCGGTAATTTTAATATTCCAGTGCGCATAAAACGTAAATTATCAGGCCCAGATGGGTGGTACCGAGAAACAAGGGATTTCGAGAATTGGAGTTTAGATATTCCCCATGTTCGCTCTACCTATTTAACTAACGATGAAGGTAACTTTTTTAGCTCCTATTGGCCTAATGGAAATGCATGTAGTGCTCGTTTAAACTCAAACCCGACGTTTAGTAAATCTGGTGTGGGGGGGGTAACTTACTATGGTCATTCAGCTAGTTATTGGAATGGTGATACTATTTATATACCTGAAAAGGGAAGTGCTAAATTAACAGAAAAAGAAAATGATGATACCTTTACCCGTTACAATAATAGGAATTGGAAAGTAGATTGTATTAGTACTGATAATGGGTATGAAGGTTTCAAAGTTACTACAGGCGATGGAACTGAGTATTATTTTAAACAGCAAAAAGTTCTTGAAGGCATCAAGCCTTTCAATTTGTCTCCAGCAGCAAATACACAAGTGTGTGATGGTGTATACGTTTTATGTCCTCCTCTAACTATTTCTCTTCCAGAGGATTCACCCGTTCAATACCCACAATATTTTATTTTCATGCTTGCAACAGAGGTCAAAGATCGTTTCGGTAATTGGGTTAAATACAACTATGAAAATGATGGTAGCTTAACGTCTATAACTTCTAGTGATGGCAGAGAAATAAACATATCTTATACCAATAACCGAATTTCGAGTATTTCTGCAGACGGTGAAACATGGCTCTACACCTATAATAATGCATCAGGAGGTATAATTGCTACACTGGAAAAAGTAACTAGGCCAGACAACCTATTTTGGTTATTTGAATATGATGAGGACTCATACAATAGCCTTTGGCGTTATATGAATATCGCTCATCATAGCCAGCTAAATACAGGGGGTAATGATCAGTGTGTAGCAAATGGTATTGAAGTTGAATTTTTATCTATTACTCATCCTGAGGGGGCTACTGGTAGCTTTAAATTACGCGAGCGTTGCTTAAATAAATCTAATGTGTCAAAAATTGTAAGACCTAACCCGAATCGTTGGCCTGGAGAGCGCTATTGGATTCCGTTAGGCTCAAATCTCTGGACGCTTGACAGTAAAAATTTATCTGTTCCTGGTGGAGAGGACTATCTATGGGAATATAATTACACTTCTAGAGTTGGTCAATACAGAGGTGATGAATTTTCTTCTGCTAATCGTTTTAGCTTTGATGTGGATGGCGTTGAAACCGGTAATATGAACTATACAGAAATAGTCAACCCAGATAATTCTAAGCTCCGTTACTATTACAGTCGAAAAGTAGGTAATGGATCAAATAATTTACTTTTTAAAGAGGTTTATGACGTTGATGGTGCTTTGTTGCAACGCGATGAAATGCATTATGAAGATGGTATTTATCACGGTACTTCTAAACAGTATACGCATATCAGTGCTTCGCCAAATGATTGGACTTTAGATGATGTCACAGTTGACCATTCATCGTCTCAGCAGCAAAATTTGACAGAAACAAAGACGACATTATTTTCGGGCAACACAGCAAGTACTTATACTACTCAATATGATGATTTTAATATTTATGATACCGCTAAATTAACTACTGAATTCAATTCTTTTTCAGCTAAAAGAAAAGAAGTACGGAAGTCATATGATCATGATTTAACGCAATGGATTATAAACCAGCCAACAACAATCGAAGTGAAAAATGACGATGGTGTATGGGAAGTTATCCATGAACAAACCTATTATAATAAAACGCATTCTAACTATCCTTTTTACCCATACGCTAAGAAGTCATTCGGGGACTGGGTTATAAAAAATACTGCTTTTACAAATGAAGGAAATGTTTCGAACGTTAATTTCAATACAAAATTGAGTGATAATACAACTTATCGTTATCAAAGGTTTTCAGATTACCACCGAGGTCAACCTCAAAGTATTTCAACATCAAACCGTTATAATGTAGCTGGCACTGAAATAATAACTCGTGTTATTGATAATAATGGCCATGTTATTAAAACGACAGACTCTAATGGAAACGTAATCAGTTATGGGTATGATGATTTAGGGCGTCTTGCTTACATTGACCTCGCTGACAGCCAATTAGCTGATACATTATTTACGTGGTCATTTACAAGTGGTGTAAGTAGTAATCAACCTATGAGAACGATCAAACGTTGTGTACTAAATGCGGCTAAAACAACCTGTAGTAAAGATCATGTATCAACTGAAACAACAGTATATGATGGTTTATTTCGTCCTCTGTTGATAACAATTAAAGATGAAGTAAGTAAAGCAACGACGTATCAAAATAATCAATTTGATCTTTATGGTAAACCAATTTTTCAATCTTTCCCGTCTACAAGTAGCGCGGAGACAGATGGTTTGACTACAGTTTATGATGCGTTACAGCGTGTAAAATTAAAATCTTTAACAGGCAACGGTATTACCTCAACAGAGTACCTTTCAAATAATAATATCAAAGTAACTGATGCTGAAGGAAATGAAACTACTACAACTTATTTAGCATATGGCTCTCCAAGTTATAATAAACCTAAACTTATAAATTCACCTGAAAATTTACAAACCACTTTTGTTTATAATGCATTTGATAAAATAACCAGTATTACTCAGTCTGGAGGTGGTATATCGCATACTGAATATCGTGCCTATGATGCTGCACAAAAACTTTGTAAGGTTTCTCGTGATGATGTAGGCGTTGCTGCTTATAGCTTCAGCATAGTAGGAGAGCTTCAATGGAAAGCAGAAGGTATTTCTAGTAGTGGTAATCATACTTGTATTAATAACGTACCAAGTAGCCAAAAAGTTGATTATGTATATGATAACTTAGGATCGTTGTGGGAAGTCAATTATGGTGATACCCAAACGCCGGATGTGGTATATACCCGTGATGGTAATAGTAATATTATACAATTGGATAGTGGTTCGGTGTCACAAAGCTATATTTACAATAGCTTAAATAAGCCTACATCAGAAACATTATCGGTTGACGATAAGAATTATCAATTCAGTTATGGCTATGATGTTATTGGGGCTACAAAAAGCATTGTCTACCCAACAAGTGATGTTGGCACGCTTTCTTATACCAATAATGGCTTAGGGCAGACAACTAACATCACTTCATCGTATGAAATATTAGCGAATGATGCACGCTACCACGCTAATGGTATGTTAAAAAGTTTAGTGGCTGGTAATGGTATCACATATTCAATGACACTAAATTCAAGTCAACTTCCTGAGTCTTTGTCTAGTTATAATAGTTCCCAAAATGTGGTTAACCTTATTTATGACTACGATGATAATCAAAATATTACAATGATCACAGATACTGTGGCGACACAAAACTCACTATCTAATTTGAGTTATGATGGGTTGGACCGTCTAATAGCTACTTCAGGGAGCATATCAGGTCTTGGTAGCAGTACTATTCAGTATGATGCTTTAGGTAATATAGAGTTTTATGAAAATAATAATAGCGTAGCACCTTTCTCACTAACTTACGATTACACGTCAAACCGCTTAACAAACATAACAGGTCTAGGGAGCACAGATTATAACTTCAGCTTAAATGGTAGTTATGATGCGAGAGGGAATATAATTAATAACGGTAAGCACCAGTTTACTTATAATTTGGCGAATCAAATGGTCGGAGCTGATGGGTTTAACTATGTTTACGATGGTTTTAATCGACGAGTTAAAAAAGATATAAACGGTGAGGTGACTTACAGTGTATATAATTATAAAGGTCAGCTTTTATATCAAGAGAATACTTCAACTGGGAAAAAAACATCACATATATATTTAGGGTCAAAATTAATAGCTAAAGTTGATAATGATATAGCAAGGCCAACTTTAACTGCGGCTACTACAAGTAGTAATGGGACCATATCTCTGACATGGAATGCTGTTAGTGGTACGACTAATTATGAGTTGGAGGTAAAAAATAGTAATGGTAATTGGAACGCCATTTATTCAGGCTCAGCAACTTCCTACGCAGTAACTGGTTACTCTAATGGTGACTATGAGTTCCGATTACGTGCATGTATGGGTTCAAATTGTAGTGGTTACTCTAATGCTAAGGTCACAGTCCTTAATTCACCCTCGAAACCAAGTTCAATAATTGCTCCAAGTGAAAATACGAATGGTAGTTATACAGTGAGCTGGTCAAATATGCCTACAGCAACGTATTATCGCCTGCGTGAACGTAAGAATGGAGGTGATTGGGTAACTCTAAGCTATCCAAATGGAGTAAGTCAGTTTATTTCTGGTAAGTCTAATGGCGATTATGAATACTCGGTCAAAGCATGTAACTCTTCAGGATGTAGTGATTATAGTTATTCACCTAAAACAATTGTACTTCTTCCTCCTGCTATTCCTACTTCAGTTACTACACCGAGTAGTGATGCAGATGGTAGTTATACCGTGAGTTGGTCAAGTGTTTCAACAGTTACATATTATCGCTTACGTGAACGCAAGAATGGAGCTGATTGGGTAACTCTGGGTTATCCAAATGGAGTTAACCAAAATATTTCTGGCAAGTCTAATGGTGATTATGAATATTCAGTGAAAGCATGTAACTCTTCTGGCTGTAGCGACTATAAATACTCATCCAAAACGGTTGTATTATTACCACCTTTAGCTCCAAGCTTAGTTAGTGTGCCTTCTGTGGCTACAAGTGGGAGTTTCACTATCAGTTGGGCTTCATCTTCTACAGCTACTAAATATACTCTAGAGGAAAGTGTAAATGGAGGTGAAGTGGTCAAGTAAAATTGGCCACAGTTTTGTAGCTTAATTTGTATCTTCGCTCTGATTCATTTGGGCTTATTCC
>NZ_JBEOOQ010000063.1:0-13718 GCF_040309305.1 Pseudoalteromonas sp. RB2-MNA-CIBAN-0110
AATTTATTTTCTCTAGCCAGAGATTTTTAGTGAAAACAAGGCGAATTTACGCGTCAATAGCTGGCCTATTGCAAGTATATTCAACGCTGTTAGCGCTGAAAATAGCTGCTCGAGATAGATTTATTATCCAGAGCTCAGGTTATAATAGCGCGATAGGGTTTTAGCATTGCTACCAGATGACTAAATACTTTGCAGTTAAGGGGTCGTTAAGCCCCATTGCGCTAGATTTTTAAACTATACAGCAAGATAAACAGCAAGGTAAAAGTGCTTTCTTAAAAGTTTAATCGCTTTTACCTGTCTCATTATAACTATATGGGTTAAAATACCTACATAACCAACTAACAAGATAGTGAATGTCAAACCAAGATCCAAATCTCAGTCGAGAACAAGAAAAGTACGAAAACCCAGTCCCTAGTCGTGAGTTTATACTTACTCACCTTCAAGAGCGTTCAAAACCTGCTAACTACGCGCAATTATGTGAAGAACTAGCAGTAAACGATGACGAACGCCAAATAGCATTTAAACGCCGCCTTGGCGCTATGGAGCGTGACGGACAGCTGTATTTTAATAAATTTAAATGCTATGCCCTAATTGACGAAGCCGGTTTAACCAAAGGCAAAGTAATAGGCCACAGAGACGGTTTTGGTTTTTTAGAAGTTGAAGGCGAGAGTAAAGATTGGTTTATTGCTAAGCACCAAATGAATATGGTGTTACATGGCGACATTGTACTAGCTAAAGGCACTAAACGTGGCTCTGGCTCAAAATGCGATGCACGTATTATAAAAGTGCTTACTAACGAGCGCGCGCCAATTGTTGGCCGTTACTTTGTAGAGCATGGTGTTGCCGTTGTGGTAGCTGAAGACCCGCGCATAACGCAAGATATAATGATTTTACTAGGCAACGAAAACGGTGCCCGCCATAACCAAATGGTGCAGGTTAAAATCACTCAAAATCCAAGCCGCAACATGAACGCGGTAGGTAAAATTATTGATGTACTTGGTGAGCATTTAGCCCCAGGTATGGAAATTGAAGTCGCACTGCGCAATCACGATATTCCACATGTATGGCCAGAAGAAGTTGAAGCACAAGTTGCTCACCTAGGTGAGTTTGTTGAAGACGCTGACAAAAAAGGCCGCGTAGATTTACGTGACTTACCACTTGTAACTATTGATGGCGAAGACGCTCGCGATTTTGATGACGCCGTATACTGTGAACCTAAAAAATCGGGTGGCTGGCGCTTATGGGTTGCCATTGCCGATGTATCGCATTACGTAGGAATGAACACGCCGCTTAACAAAGAAGCAATTTTGCGTGGTAACTCAGTGTATTTTCCTGAGCAAGTAATTCCGATGCTACCAAAAGTACTTTCTAACGGATTATGTTCGCTTAATCCAAAAGTAGATCGCTTATGTATGGTTGCCGAAATGACCGTATCGAGCGCGGGTAAACTTTCGGGCTATAAGTTTTACGAAGCAATAATGAACTCGCATGCTCGTTTAACTTACACCAAAGTAAATGCCATTTTACAAAACGACGAAAAACTACGCGAAGAATACTCAGCCGTAGTGCCACATTTAACTGACTTACAGCAAATGTATATGGCACTTAAAGCAGCACGCCAAGACCGTGGCGCCATTGAGTTTGAAACCCTAGAAACACGTTTTGTATTTAACGCTCAGCGTAAAATAGAATCAATAGTGCCTGTTATTCGTAACGACGCGCACAAACTGATTGAAGAATGTATGATTTTAGCCAACGTATCGGCGGCTAAAATTCTTGAAAAGCACGAAGCAAGCGCGCTTTATCGTGTGCATGACGAACCAGACAGCGAAAAACTAGGTAACTTTACTAAGTTTTTAGGCGAGTTAGGTATTCAAAGCACATTAAGCGACGAGCCAACACCAAAAGAAATAACCCAAGTATTAGCGCGACTAGGAGACCGCCCAGAAGCCGAACTAATTCAAACTATGCTACTGCGTTCAATGAAACAAGCTGTATATCAGCCAGATAACATTGGTCACTTTGGTTTAGCGTTATCGGCTTATGCGCACTTTACATCGCCAATACGTCGTTACCCAGATTTAGTAGTACATCGTGCTATTAAAGCAGTTATAAAAGCACAAGGTCAGCAAACGTCTGGCGAATACGCTTATACCGACGACGAAGTTGATCAACTAGGTGAGCAGTGTTCTACCACAGAGCGCCGCGCCGATGATGCAACTCGCGAAGTAGCGGATTGGCTTAAATGTGAGTTTATGCAAGATCACGTAGGTGACGAGTTTGACGGTGTTATTTCATCGGTCACTAACTTTGGTTTGTTTATTCGTTTAGACGATTTACAAATTGATGGGCTTATTCATGTTACTAATTTAGGCGACGAGTTTTTTGCGCATGATGCTGCAAAACACACCTTAATAGGTGAGCACTCTCACAAAGTTTATCGCCTTGGCGATAAAGTAACAGTAAAAGTTGCGTCGGTTAGTTTAGACGATCGCCGTATCAACTTAACGCTTAAAGGCGATGTTGCACAAGACAGATACTCACGTCGTCGTGCGCCAAAAAAAGGTTCAGGTAAATCTGAGCATGCGCCAGCAAGTGTGCGTTCGCAATTAAAAGCAGGCAAAGTACCGGGTAAAAAGTCGCACAGTGATGACAAACCAAAAGGTAAAAAAAAGCCAGCAAATAAAGATAAAGGCAAGCCTGCAAATAAGTCTGCAACTAAACCCGCAGATAAAAAAGCAGCAGACACTGCCGTAAAGAAAAAGCCGAAGAAGAAGGCAGTTAAAAAGCCTAAAAGAGCTGGCAAAAATGCCCGTAAAAGTACTAGCCCAGGAGCAGATAATACGTGAGTAATGAATTAATTTTTGGCTTTCACTCTGTTGAAGCAATTTTAGAAAGCGAGCCAGAGCGCTTTGTAGAAATTTACGCCCTTAAAGGTCGTGACGACAAACGCTCAACTCCGATTATTGATGAAGCACGTAAGTTTGGTATTTCAGTACAGTTTATGCAGCGTAAAGCCCTTGATAGCAAATCAAAGGGTGAGCAGCATCAAGGTATTATTGCCAACGTAAAAGCAGCGCCAACGTTTAACGAAAAAGATCTTGATGCAATAATCGCTCGTGAAGACACACCGTTTTTACTTGTGCTTGATGGTATTACCGATCCGCATAACTTAGGCGCATGCCTACGTAGTGCAGACGCTGCTGGTGTTCACGCTATAATTGTACCTAAAGATCGCTCTGCCAAGCTTAACGGCACAGCACGTAAAGTTGCTTGTGGCGCAGCCGAAACAGTACCGCTTATTCAAGTGACTAACCTTGCACGCACGCTTCGCGAAATTAAAGATGCAGGCGTATGGGTTGTAGGCACTGCTGGCGAAACTGATAACCACGTATTTGATGCAAGCTTAACGGGGCCAATGGCGATTGTTATGGGCGCAGAAGGCGAGGGCATGCGACGCTTAACGCGTGAGCATTGCGATATGCTCGTTAAAATCCCAATGGCGGGTACTGTTTCAAGCTTAAACGTATCGGTAGCCACGGGTATTTGTTTGTTTGAAGTATTGCGCCAACGTAACGCAAATAACTAATATATAAAACGATAAGTTTTATGTATTAAAAAGCCGAGATTGAAATTCAATCTCGGCTTTTTTGTATCTGTAATTTGCGCTTTAACTTTGCACCAATTGTATTGAATTGGTGCTCTATTATAGCGATAGGGAAATAGCTCTATAGCAAGGCAAAAATAACGAAATATAGTTGTTCTTATATGAGTTATTTTTAACGCAGCTAGTGAACCATTTCTCCTATACAAAGCGCAGGTAAACGGTTTAATAACAAGGCAATAATTTAGATGTGTAGTGTTCTTACATAAAAAATTATCAACGCTGTTAGTGAACCGTTTAACCAGCTTTCAATTTAGAATGAGTAAGTGTAGCCCATCTGTACAGTACGTGGCTTACCTGGTTGAATGCCACCGTTTGAACGGTTAGCAACGTATGTTTTATCAAACAAATTATCAACGCTTAGGTATACTTTTTGATTCTCATCGATTAAGTATTTAGCAGCTAAATCCCATACTACGCGGCTATCAATTGCGTTTAAGCCCGACTGCGTTAAGTTAGCATGCGCATCAGATACGTAACGTATTTGGCTGTTAACTACAAACGCAGAAAACTCAGCACCTAACGATAACGCTACTTGGTTTTCTGGTACGTAAGGCATTGCATCGCCTTTTTCTACCGTGCCCCAAATTTCTGAATCAAAATCGTTTTTAAACTCAGAGTCTGTGTAGGTATACGTTAATTTAACTGGGAACATAGCTGTATCAGTTGCAAACGTACGTGCTGCACTAAATTCAAAGCCCGCTACTTCTACTTCACCGTAGTTGTATTGGTCGCCAATGTTGTCGTCGCTACAACCAACCGCTGCAGTACAGTTACCGTGCATGTTGCTGTAGTCAGAGTAAAAGGCAATTACTTCACCGCTAAAGCCATCCATATTAAAGCGAGAGCCAAACTCAATGTTTACACTTTCTTCTTCTTCTTGATCAGCATTACCGGGTGCTGCTGGTGCATAACCTTTTTGAATGCCCGCAAGTAGCGTTACGTTTTCGTTAAGCGTGTAAGTAGCACCTAGTGACGGCACTAAAATTTCAGTGTCGTTCGACACATCTTTAGTTAAACCGTTGCTGCGTGTTGGATCTGATTTAGACCACTCTTCACGCGTAATAGTAATGTCTTCATAACGAAGACCTGCACTTACTACTAATGCATCAATTGTCCACTCGTCTTGAATAAACAAGGTACTTGCTTCTGCGCTATCTACACGGTTGCTGTCAGAGCCCGGAACGCCTTGCTCTGTAAGCGTTAAGCTTAGGTCTTGATTAAGTGTGTATTTGTCTTCCCATTGAAAACGATCCATTTCGTCTTCGTGGTAACGTACGCCAACAGTCACATAGTGATCGCCTGCAGGAATATGTAATTCAGACTGAATACCTTTAGCTTGGTAATCGCGGTTATTAGCTTTAATACCAATACCTTCAATACCTTCGCTTGTCGGGTTTGCTTCAAATTCACTGTATTGCTCAAGGTAGCTTTCGCTTACTTTGCTGGCTTTATACCAGTTACGATGAAAATCGTTTAAGTAAGCCGTAGCTAAAAATTCATAGCCATCACCAAAACGGTACGCGTAGTTAAGTTGGTATGCGTTATGGCGAGTATTCATTTCATCGTTTTGCGATGCAGCATAACGACGGTAAGGACTTTCTTGATAGTCTTCGTCAGTTAAGCCCATGTATGTTTCGTCTGATGTTTCGTCAGAGTACTTAATTTTTAGCTCAAGATTATGCGCATCGTTTTGACCAAACGTATGGCCAAACTTTAATAGTAAATCTGTTTTTTCAAAGCCGGTGTTGTCATTACCTACTGGCAGCTCTTTAAAGCCGTCTGCGCCGTAAGTAAATACTTCAATTAAGCCTGCTGTGTTGTTTTTTTCTTTACCGAAGTAAGCGTGACCTTTGTAATAACCATCACCACCAAGGGCAGCATCTACCATACCTTTTGAGCTATTTGGCTCTGTGGGTAAGCTGCGCGAAAGTAAGTTTAAAACACCGCCCGTAGTACGCGGGCCATACTTAACTGATGCCGCGCCTTTTAATACTTCAATAGACTCCATACGACCCGTAGTAGGGAAGTAGTAAGCAGAAGGTGCTGAATATGGTGCTGGTGCAACCAATACACCGTCTTCCATTACTGATATTTTATCGTTACGACCAGTACCTGTGCCGCGCATACCAATATTAGGACGAAGGCCGTAGCCGTCTTCTTCTTGCACGTAAACGCCCGGAACAGACGCTAAAACGCGAGAAATATCAGTAAATTTGAATTTTTGAAGTTCTTCATCAGAAATAAACGTAGCCGAACCAGGAATATCGTTAATTGCTTGTTCTGAGCCAATAACGGTAATTTGTTCAAAGCGTTGTTCTTTATCGCTGGTGTCTTTTGCTATTGCAGTAGCACTAAAAGACAAAGCAACCGCAGTTGCCAGGGTAGATACTAAAAACTTAGGGTTCATTGTGTTCCTAATCATGTCAATTATCTTAATTGGCGTAATTTGAACACGTTAACGAATACGAATCAATGTTATTAAGTATTTAATTATTCAGTTTAATAGAACTAAAAGCACCTACTTATGCAACTTTGTTAACTGAATTGTTTCTTTTGTATTAGTTTGTAATTGCTTTACTCGTTATAAAGTTTTGATTAGCTATAACCTAAACGTAGCGCTATAAACTCCGCGAGCTTATCTACTGCATGGTCAGATTCACCCGAACTTTTAATTAAACTAATACCAATATTACCAAGAGTGGGTAAATGTTTGGTTTGAACTTGATAGTTAAGCTCACTCGGTACTGTGCTTTTAGCAAGTACGGTAATACCTAAGCCTTCTTTTAATGCAGCAATAAGGCCGGTTAAATCGGCGTTGCTATATACAATGCGGTATTTTATGCCCGCACTTTTTAATGCATCAATTGCACGGCGACGATAAATACACCCCTCTGGTGCGGTAACTAGCGTAACCACGTCGTTTTGCGCAAGTGACAGGTCGCCCACCCACACTAACTCGTCTTGCATAAAAATAGGAAACTTATCAGAGTTGAGTCGCTCATTTAGCGCAAGTACTAAATCGAACTGATCTTGGCGAGAAGCCGAAAGTAAATGTTTACTTAAACGCGACTTAACTTCTAACGACACCTCAGGGTAGAGCGCCACAAAGTCGCCAATAATAGAAGGTAAAATACGCGCAGCAAATTCGCTCGGGATACCCAAGCGCACTTTACCTGCGATGTTTTCTGATGTGAACTGCTGCAAAATAGCATCGTTGTGTTGCATCATTTGTTTTGCCATAGGCAATAATAGCTCGCCGTACTGGTTTAATACTTGGCGCTGTCCTTGTTTTTTAAATAGTTTATATCCGAGCACGTCTTCTAGGCGCTTTATTTGCAAACTTACAGCAGGTTGCGACAGGCCAAGTAAATCGCCTGCTTTAGCAAAGCCGCCTATTTCAACTACCATCACAAAAGTACGTAAACCATCTGTTGATATGTTTTTCATATTTAAAATTACAATTTATATAGCTATATATATAAGTATTATTTATCAATTGATAAAAAATTACAATTTGTTGTTGGTAGGCGTGGGCAATATACTTTTGTAATCGAAAATACACAGGTGTTTGTTATGACTTTTAACCCAATAATGTTTGCCCGCCACAGCAACGCAAGTAGTGCGGTTACTAACGCTTTGCAAACTAACAACAATCACGTTGTAATGGATTTTAGCGGCACCGAAACCAGTGTATTTTTAAGCACTATTTTAGGCCTTGATTTAACTAAGCTTACCGCCAGCGGTTTAGGCTTAAAAGGCACGCTTGATGGCGACTATAATTCTGACTACAGCTTTGCTGTTTATTACTTTAGCGAAACCGCCTTTAGATTCGTACTGCCACACAACGCAAGCCTTCAACTACAAGCACTTATAAACGAGCAACAACTACGTTTTGATATTGATTATGTAGTACGCACCGACCTAGCAAGCTTTATTTTAAGTGGCGACAACGCGTTTGATACTCTAGTAAATGCTTTTAAATTAACACCCGGTTTGCGCCTTTCTGACGCGCAACTATGCTACGGTGCGCAAAGTGGTGATGTATTTATTACCGCCATTGATAAAAACGACGAACAACACTTTGTATTAGTCGCTAAACAACAAGAATTACAAAAATGGCAAAGCTACATGCAAGCGCAAGGTTTTGCACTTATGCATAGTGAAGCCGCATAACGAATACAAACAACAGGTGAACATAACAATGTTTACCTGTTTTTAATTGCGATTAAGCAATTAAAGTCTATTTAAGCCACGCCCTAAACAGGGTTAATTTAAACGTGAAGGAATGTTATGACTTCTAAAACTGTACTACATGCTAAGCACCTAGAAGCGGGCGCTAAAATGGTTGATTTTCATGGCTGGGAAATGCCAATCAACTACGGCTCACAAATAGAAGAACACAATAGCGTGCGTACCGACGCAGGTATGTTTGACGTATCACACATGACTATTGTTGATATTAAAGGGCCTCAAGCACAAGCATTTTTACGTAAGCTAGTAGCTAACGACGTTGCAAAATTAACCGTACCAGGTAAAGCGCTTTACACAGGCATGCTTAACGAGCAAGGCGGTGTAATAGACGACTTAATTATTTATTTCTTTAGCGAAACCTTTTACCGCCTAGTTGTTAACTCAGCAACGCGCGAAAAAGACCTAGCGCATTTAGCTAACGTATCGAGCGACTTTGACGTAACGGTTACAGAGCGCCCTGAGTTTGCAATGATTGCAGTACAAGGCCCTAACGCTAAAGCAAAAACAGCCACTCTTTTAAATGCTGAGCAACAAGCAGCTGTTGAAGGTATGAAGCCGTTTTTTGGTGTTCAAGTAGGTGATTTATTTATTGCCACAACGGGTTATACTGGCGAAGACGGTTACGAAATAGTAGTACCGAACGACCAAGCAGCCGATTTATGGCAACAACTGCTAGACGCAGGTGTTAAGCCTGCTGGTTTAGGTGCACGCGACACGCTACGTTTAGAAGCAGGTATGAACCTTTACGGCCTAGATATGGACGAAAGCGTATCACCACTTGCAGCTAACATGGCATGGACCATTGCATGGGAACCAGAAGATCGCGACTTTATTGGCCGTGACGTACTTGTTAAGCAACGCGCAGAAAAAAGCACTGACAAACTAGTTGGCTTAGTGTTTGAAGAAAAAGGCGTTTTGCGAAGCGGTTCTAAAGTAATTGTTGACGGTGGGATAGGTATTATTACTTCTGGTACTTTTTCACCAACACTTGGTTTTAGTGTAGCCCTTGCACGTGTACCACGTTCAACAGGCGATACAGCTCAAGTAGAAATGCGTAAAAAATTAGTAAACGTTAAAGTAGTAAAGCCTAGCTTTGTACGTAACGGTAAATCAATAATTTAAATAATTTGGTTATACCAATCACAATAATTATTGCGATTGGTATCCTCCCAATATAAACCAAAGGACAAATAAAATGAGCAACATTCCTAGCGAGTTAAAATACGCACCTTCACACGAGTGGGTTCGCAGTGAAGGCGACGGTACATTTACTGTTGGTATTTCTGAGCATGCACAAGAACTTCTTGGCGACATGGTATTTGTTGAATTACCAGAAGTTGGCGACGAAGTAGACGCTGGCGAAGACTGTGCAGTAGCAGAGTCGGTTAAAGCAGCATCAGACATTTACGCACCTATCAGTGGCGAAATTGTTGCTATTAACGAAGAGCTTGAAGATTCACCTGAAACAGTAAACAACGACGCTTACGGCGACGGTTGGTTATTCCGTATTAAAGCATCTGACGAGTCTGAGCTAGACAACTTATTAGACGCTGAAGGTTACTCGCACACTATCGACGAAGAATAATCATTTTTTGAAGATAACTAAAAGCCCCGTTTAATGTATAAAAATGGGGCTTTTATGATTTTACAGCTCACCACCCCATACTGAGTGAACTGTTAAATCGTCAAATATTTTAATTAATGCTAGTTACCCATTAGCATTTAGGATCATAGGAATCTGGATTCATGTCAAACGCCAAATCTCTTGAAGAACTAGAGCAAAAGCAAGATTTTATTCGCCGCCATATTGGGCCAAGCCCAGCACAAGTAAGCGATATGCTAAGTGCTTTAGAAGTATCGAGTGTGCAAGAGCTCATTGACCAAACTGTACCTGCTAGCATTCGTCTAGAACAACCGCTAACAGTTGGCGAAAGTCGTACTGAAGTTGAAACACTAAGCTACCTAAAATCAGTAGCAAGCAAAAATAAAGTTTTCAAATCGTACATTGGCCAAGGCTACCACCCAACTAACGTACCGCACGTAATTTTACGTAACGTACTAGAAAATCCAGGTTGGTATACAGCGTACACACCGTATCAGCCAGAGATTGCACAAGGGCGTTTAGAATCATTATTAAACTTCCAAACTATGACCCTAGATTTAACTGGTCTTGATTTAGCAAGCGCATCACTACTTGACGAATCAACAGCCGCTGCAGAGGCTATGGGCCTTGCAAAACGCGTATCAAAAGCTAAAAAAGCCAATGCCTTTTTTATCGCAGACGACGTACACACACAAACAATCGACGTAGTAACAACGCGTGCCGAGCAGTTTGGTTTTGAAATAATTGTAGGTAAAGCAGAAGATGCCGTAAACCACGATATTTTTGGCGCATTGTTCCAATACCCAACTACATCAGGCGAAGTGGTAGACATAACTGATCTAATTGCTGGCGTACAAAGCAAAAAGGCCATTGCCTGTGTTGCTGCCGACATAATGAGTTTATTACTATTAAAAGCACCGGGTAAACTAGGCGCAGACGTAGTACTTGGTTCGGCTCAACGTTTTGGCGTACCTATGGGTTACGGCGGTCCTCATGCTGCATTTTTTGCAACACGTGACGCATACAAACGTTCATTACCAGGTCGTATTATTGGTGTATCTAAAGACCGTTTAGGTAACGACGCACTACGTATGGCAATGCAAACGCGCGAACAACACATTCGCCGCGACAAAGCCAATTCAAACATTTGTACAGCGCAAGTATTACTTGCCAACATGGCAGCGTTTTACGCGGTGTACCACGGCCCACAAGGCTTAAAAACTATCGCGCAGCGTATACATCGCTTTGCTGATATTTTAGCTACTGGCCTTAAAGCTAAAGGCATCGCACTTAAGCACAGCACTTGGTTTGATACGCTAACAATTGCAGGTGAAAACAAAGACGACGTAATAGCGCGTGCAATTGCAAAAGGCGTAAACTTTGCAACAAACCACGAAGGCGAGTACTCAATTTCGGTATCAGAGACAACAACACGTGCCGATATCGCTGAGTTATTTGATATTATTTTAGGCGAAGGTCATGGCCTAAGTGTTGACGCTATTGCAGCCGACGTTGAAACAAATGGCAGCGAGTCTATCCCTGCAAGTTTAGTACGTGACGACGAAGTACTAACGCATCCAAACTTTAACAGCTACCACAGCGAAACAGACATGCTTCGCTACATTAAGCGACTAGAAAGCAAAGACTTATCGCTTAATCACTCAATGATCTCGTTAGGCTCATGTACCATGAAACTAAACGCGACCGCAGAGATGATCCCAATTACGTGGCCTGAGTTTGCAAACCTTCACCCATTCTGCCCGCTAGACCAAGCAGAAGGTTACCAAATAATGATTGGCGAGCTACACGACTGGCTAGTAAACATTACTGGTTACGATGCAGTATCACTACAGCCAAACTCTGGCGCGCAAGGTGAATACGCAGGCTTAATCGCGATTCGTAAATACCACGAGTCACGCGGTGACGCACACCGTAATGTATGTTTAATACCAAGTTCTGCGCATGGTACTAACCCTGCATCAGCGCAAATGGCAAGCATGAAAATTGTAGTAGTTAACTGCGACAAAAACGGTAACGTAGACATGGCAGACCTTAAAGCGAAAGCTGAGGAAGTGTCGGAAAACTTATCGTGTATCATGATCACATACCCGTCTACGCATGGCGTATACGAAGAAACAATTCGTGAGATTTGCGACATTATTCATGAGCACGGCGGCCAAGTTTACATGGACGGCGCAAACATGAACGCGCAAGTTGGCGTAACAAGCCCAGGCTTTATTGGCTCAGACGTATCGCACTTAAACTTGCATAAAACGTTTTGTATTCCGCACGGTGGCGGTGGTCCAGGTGTTGGCCCAATTGGTGTTAAATCGCACCTTGCGCCATTTATGCCAAACCACAGCGTAATTAACGTACCAGGTACTAACATTGGTAACGGTGCAGTATCAGCAGCGCCTTACGGCTCAGCCGCTATTTTACCTATTTCATGGGCTTACATTACCATGATGGGTTCAGAGGGCTTAAAGCAAGCCACTGAAATGGCAATCGTTAATGCTAACTACTTAACGCATGAACTAAGCAAGCACTTCCCAATTTTATACCGTGGTCGTAACAACCGGGTTGCTCACGAATGTATTGTTGACCTGCGCCCGCTTAAAGAGCTATCAGGCATTACTGAAATGGACGTAGCTAAGCGTTTGCAAGATTACGGTTTCCATTCACCAACTATGTCGTTCCCAGTAGCAGGCACATTAATGATTGAGCCAACTGAGTCTGAATCAAAAGGTGAAATTGACCGCTTTATCGAAGCAATGGTGTCAATTAAAGGCGAAATTGAAAAAGTAATCTCTGGCGAATGGTCAATCGAAAACAACCCGCTAGTGTTTGCACCGCATACACAAGGCGACGTGTTAGGTAACGAATGGGACCGCGCATACGACCGTTTTTACGCTGCATTCCCAGTGCCTGCAGTGGCTAAAAACAAGTTCTGGCCAACCGTTACACGTATAGATGACGTATACGGCGACCGTAATTTGGTATGTTCATGCCCAGCGGTAGAGACTTATCGCGACTAAGAACAGGGACTAATTTTTGAACTTTAATGGGTAGTAAGTTCCACTGTAGAGTGGGATTTATCAAAATTAAAAAAGCCGTTGCAGCAATGCAACGGCTTTTTTGTGTGGTGATTCGCCATAAATAATATGGCGTAGGTTGGGAAGAGTGCAACGAAACCCAACAAATCACAAATATACTTACTCGCTCAAAAGCCAAGAGTATGTGTTATTTATTGTAGGCGTTTAGCTTGCTGACGCGTTGATTGTTAAATCAAAATTCGGTATCCCTTAAATAAAATTGCATGCATGTAGCCTTTGGGCTACAATGGTTTTATGAAATATCGTATTAAGAAAACCAACGAGTTCGATAAATGGCTTAAAAAGCTCAAAGATCGTCAAGCTTTTATGGCAATAGCTAAACGTATTACACGTGCCATAAATGGAAACTTTGGCGATAGTGAATCTGTTGGTGGTGGCATATCTGAAATGCGAATTTTCGTAGGGAAAGGCTATCGTGTTTATTACATAATTAGAGGCGGTGAAGTTATTTTACTACTCAATGGTGGACACAAAGGCACACAAGGTAAAGACATTACCAAAGCAAAAGCCCTTTTAAGAGAATTGGAGTAATTATTATGGCGCTACAAACATCAGATTTTAACCCGTTTGACTATATGGAAACACAGCAAGAAATTAATACATTTTTAGAAGAGTGTTTAGCTGATGATGATCCAAATACCTTTATTGAAGCACTTGGCTTATTAGTTAAAAAGCATGGCGTGAGTGATATTGCTAAAGCAACGGGGTTAAACCGTGAAAGCTTATATAAAGCAGTTAACGGTAAAACCAAGCCACGTTGGGAAACGATTTTTAAAGTGATGAAAGCACTTAACTTTCGCCTTACAACACAAATTTCATAGGCTAGGTAGAGGGAAACGAAACCCAACAAATCACAAATATGCTTACTCGCTCAAAAACCAAGAGTATGTGTTATTTATTGTAGGCGTTTAGCTTGCTGACGCGCGGGCGATAGCCCGAATAAGTATTTGAATAGGTGTTTGAGGGTATCATCACCTATAACGCGAATACGTTGGGCACTTCTAGAAATTAGAAACCTTATTCAAGGTTTTGTCGCGCTGGCGACGGCAGCCAAAGAGGGGCTGCCGCTGGTCCCTCTCTGGAC
>NZ_JBEOOQ010000064.1:0-13667 GCF_040309305.1 Pseudoalteromonas sp. RB2-MNA-CIBAN-0110
CGGTACACGAGGCTCGAACTCGTGACCTCGACCTTGGCAAGGTCGCGCTCTACCAACTGAGCTAGTACCGCATTTTTTATTTCTTCAGTTATTTTACGCTTAAGCGCGACAGGTCGCGTTCAACATTCTAGCAACTGAGCTAGTACCGCATTTATTGATGGTAATTCAATCACTCAAACACACTAACCCCGCGTGGGTTATCGTCTTGAGCGGGGCAGGATTCTACAATAATACAGTCTGTTTGCAAGTGTTTTTTACAAATTAAAGAAATTTTCTCTATAGACTTTTAATTCCATAATCGAATCTTTAATGTCATCCAAAGCAAGGTGTGAGCCTTTTTTGTTCACTTTTGCAAGCACTTCTGGTTTCCAGCGACGTGCTAATTCTTTAATAGTACTCACATCAAGATTTCTGTAATGAAAGAAGTCTTCAAGCTCGCGCATATATTTATTCATAAAGCGGCGGTCTTGACCAATTGAATTACCACACATTGGCGAAGTGCCTGCTGGTACCCACTGCTTTAAAAACGCTAAAGTTTGCTCTACAGCATAGGCTTCATCAAAGGTACTTGCTTTGCAGCGAGCTGTTAAACCCGACTTACCATGTTGAGTAGTACACCACTCGTCCATGCCATTTAGTAATTCATCACTTTGATGAATAGCTATAGTTGGCCCTTCGGCTAATATATTCAGGTCTGCGTCAGTGACAACCGTCGCAATTTCGAGTATTTTATCGGTCTCTGGTTCGAGCCCTGTCATTTCAAGATCGAGCCAAATTAAATTTGATTTATTAATAGTCATAATTACCTAAGCGGTGCTTTCCTTTAGATCCAACGCATTTCGATATATCATATTAGCATCAACCGTCGAGCTAAAGCTTTTTTTAGGAAAAGCGACATTTAACTAAGGTTATAGGCCTCCAGTGGCAAAACAAAAAAAATTAAGTAAAGGCCAATCGCGTCAGATCAAGGCCAATCACCAAAAGCGCATTAATAGCGCAGACTCAAGACCGGCTAAAAAAGGGGCGCAAGAATGGCAAACCGATAACTTAGGTCAGGTCGAGAGCGCAATTGTGATCAGTCGTTTTGGCCAACACGCCGATGTCGAAACACAAAATGGCGATGTACTTCGCTGTAATATACGCCGTACTGTGTCTAATTTAGTATGTGGTGATGAAGTATTATTTCGCCGTGCCAAAGTAAGTGAGGGTGATTTAGCCGGTGTAATTGAAGCCACGCAAGAGCGTCGCTCGCAACTTACCCGCCCTGACTTTTACGACGGTGTTAAAGTTATTGCAGCCAACATTGACCAAATACTCATGGTATCGGCTGTATTACCCGAGTTTACACCCAGTATTATCGACCGTTATTTAATAGCCTGTGAAGATATGGGCATTGAGCCAATTTTAGTGCTCAATAAAACCGATTTAATTGACGAAGCAGGCCTTAACGAAATACAAAAAGTTCTCGATATCTATCGTAAACTTGATTACCAAGTACTCCTTGTTAGTAATATATCAGGCGATGGTATTGATAAATTAAAAGAAGTACTTGTTGATAAAAATAATATTTTTGTTGGCCAAAGTGGTGTGGGGAAATCAACCCTCGTTAATACTGTATTGCCTAACGCTGAAATATTAACTAAAGAAGTATCTGAAAACAGCGGCTTAGGCCAGCACACAACAACTGTTTCGCGACTTCACCATTTACCAAGTGGCGGTAACCTAATCGACTCGCCAGGTATTCGTGAGTTTGGTTTATGGCATTTAGATGTTGAGCGTGTAACGTGGTGCTTTAAAGAGTTTAGAGAATTTATAGGCGGGTGCCGCTTTAGAGACTGTAAACATTTAAACGATCCGGGTTGCATCGTTAAAGAAGCAGTAGCCGATGGAAGAATTTCTCAATTGCGCTTTGACAGCTACCACCGAATTTTAGAAACAATGGCCGATGGCCGTGCAGGCGCCCGTGCGCCTCGCGTATAATTTAGGAAAAATACTGTGAGTTTAGACAAATTTAAAATCGCAATGCAGTACGCAATGCCAAAACATTTTATTTCACGCGTAGTCGGCAAATTAGCTGCTGCAAAAGCGGGTGCTTTAACAACGACTTTAATTAAACTATTTATTAAGCAATATAAAGTAGATATGAGCGAAGCCCAATACCCAGATCCGGCTCATTATAAAAGCTTTAATGAATTTTTTACTCGCCCTTTAAAAGACGGCATGCGCCCAATGGTAGAAGATAGCAATATCATCATTCATCCAGTGGATGGCGCAATCAGCCAGCTAGGCGATATTGTTGACGGACAGCTAATACAAGCTAAAGGCCACGATTACAGCTTACAAGCGCTACTAGGCGGCTCACAAGATGATACAACACCATTTTTAGGCGGTAAGTTTGCCACTATTTATTTAGCGCCTAAAGATTACCACCGTATTCATATGCCAATTGATGGCACACTAAGCAAAATGATTTACGTGCCAGGTGATTTATTTTCAGTAAACCCACTTACAGCGCAAAACGTGCCTAACTTATTTGCACGTAACGAACGCGTAGTCGCAATTTTTGAAACTGAAATTGGTCCGCTTGCTATGGTACTTGTTGGTGCAACAATAGTGGCAAGTATCGAAACTATTTGGGCAGGCACTGTCACGCCACCAGCAGGTAGCGATGTATTTAGTTGGAAATACCCAACCACTGGCGATAACGCTATCACGCTTAAAAAGGGTGAAGAAATGGGTCGCTTTAAATTAGGCTCTACTGTGGTACTAGCATGGGGTGCTGATAAAGCTGAAATACTGGATGACCAACTACCAGAAGTGGTTACTCGCTTAGGTACTGCGTTTGCAAAAATTAACGATTAAAATAAATCGTTAATTAGAAATAAAAAAACCGCGTTTATTTAAACGCGGTTTTTTTATTTTTGTAGGCGTAAAGCCTGCTTACGCGTAAAGCGCCGCTTTTAATATTTATAACTGATACTTTACTTACTTATTGGCTTCTCTAAAGCGCAGCGCCCTCTAAACCTCTTTGTGAATAAATCACTTAAAATCTTATTGCACTAAGAGAAGCAAAAGAGATGTAAATGAGAAGACATCTGGCATAGAAATTACGAGCTTTGCTCGTCACGCCAGCAAGCTGTGCATCTACAAGTTTGGTGTAAGAATTTTGATGTACTGTAGGCGTGAAGCTTGCTCACGCGAAAAGCGCAGCTTTTAATTCTTTAACGCCACATGTAATAACAGGCACAAGCCCCTCAAAAACCTATTTACCACACTCTTTACACTCTGAATCTTTAATCACTTTAAAGTGCTGCTGCTTTAAAGTAAGCGCATCAAACGTTATAAATACACATCCCTCTGCATGCCCCATTAATAAGTTGAGCGTAAGTTGCGCCTGCATAGAGCCTATTACACCAAGTAGCGGGCTAATTACTCCTGCGTTACTGCAATTTATAACCGGTGTAGCTTCGCTTTGTGGAAAAACACAGCCATAGCACGGGCTATCACTTTGCCTAAAATCAAAGCCCATTAACTGACCTTTAGTTACCAATGCAGCACCAGAAATTAACGGTGTTTTATTAGCAATACAATAACGATTAATACTATAGCGAGTACTAAAGTTATCAGAGCAATCAAGTACGATGTCGGCACCTTTTAGCATGTTAGCTGCATTATTCTCATCTAACTTTTGGCAATGCGTTACTATTTCTATTTGATTATTAAGACTCGCTAATACTTTACCCGCCGCAGCGACCTTGTTTTGCCCTAAGTGGTTTATTTTATAAAGCACTTGGCGCTGTAAATTTGAAAGTTCAACTTCGTCATCGTCAATTAAAATAAGCGTTCCAATGCCCGCCGCAGCTAAATACAAAAGTGCTGGGCTACCTAAACCACCAGCCCCCACTACTGCAACCGTTGAGGATTTAAGTGCTAACTGCCCTTCAAGCCCAACTTCTTCAAGCAACAAATGGCGGCTATAACGAAGGGTTTCTTTTTCGCTTAGCTCATTCACGTTTACCAGCCTTGTTAGTATTAATTTGCACTGCTTATGGCTACTTGCAGAGCACTTATAGCCTCTACGTAATTATCAGCCTCGGTAATCGCACGCACTACGGCAACACTGCCTACGCCGGTTTTCGCTACCTGCTCAGCACGGCTTAAGTCAATACCGCCTATTGCCACTGTTGGATAGCTTTGCATAAGCGGTACAAATTTAATCAGCTTTTCAAGACCTTGTATTTGCCCTGTCATGTCTTTTGTTGTGGTTGGGTAAATAGCACCAAATGCCATGTAACTAGGGCGATAATTATGCGCACGCAGCATTTCATAAAAGCCATGAGTAGAAAGCCCAAGCCTTAGCCCAGCGTCTTTAATAGCGGCTAAACTAGCAATGTCTAAATCCTCTTGCCCTAAATGCACACCATACGCACCATGCTTAATAGCTAGCTGCCAGTAATCGTTTATAAATACCTGTGCATTGTATTGCTTGCCCAGCTCAACAGCTAGCTTAATGAGCTCATCCAGCTCGTCTTGCGTTTTATTTTTAACGCGTAACTGCGCTGTTTTAATGCCTTGTTGTAAGCATTTTTCTAACCAATCGGTGCTATCAACAACCGCATATAAGCCCAGCGATTTACTTTCACAAGGTGCAAAATCAGCAGCCATATTAAAATCAAGCGGCACATCAAAATCTAGTTCATCGCCCAGCCAGCTACCGGGCTCAATTACTTGTGGGTAGTCAGCTAAATTAGTGGGGAACGATGTATGAGCAACCGGCCCAATCCCCTCACCGTAGCGTACCGACTGCTTTAGCCCTTGGTTTATATATGCCTTAGCTAAAATAAAGGCATCTTTTAATGGGTAGTCTTTAGCTAAACACGCAGCAATTACCGAAGCCATGCTACACCCGGTGCCGTGGTTATGCGGTGTTTGTATTTTTTGATTGCCTAACCAATATTCTTCACCACTTTGCGTATTACTATCAATACAATAATCAATGCAGTAGCCACTTGGGTAATCCCAATGTCCGCCTTTAATAACAACGGCTTTTGCGCCCCAGCTTAATAGCTTATTAGCCGCTTCTTTTATTGCAGCTGGACCAATTAAATACACACCGGTTAATAACTGTGTTTCGTGTGTATTTGGAGTTATTACATCCACCAGCGGCAGTAAGCACTCTTTTATTGCGCTGACGGTATCTTCTTCTGTTAGTAAGTCACCGCTTGAGGCAATAGCGACAGGGTCATATACAATAACGGGAGGCACAGGCCACTTAGTTTTATAATGACTTATATGTTCGCTGATCAACTGAATTTGCTGCACATTGGCTAACATGCCAATTTTTATCACTTTGGCTTTCATATCTTTTTCAAGCGCTAGTAACTGCGATTCAATAATATCGGTAGACACTGCATTAATAGCCTCTACGCCTAAACTATTTTGTGCAGTAAGCGCCGTAATTGCCGTGCAGCCATGTACACCAAAACTTTGCATTGCTTTTATATCTGCTTGAATACCTGCACCGCCGCCAGAATCAGAACCGGCAATTGTCCATACTACGTTATTCATATTCTTTCCTTACTGCTGATGCCAAAATGGCATACCCATTGTTGGGGTTGATGGGGCTGCAACGTCTTTTTCAGGCATTGCTTTTGCTTGATATGCAAAGCGCCCTGCTTCAACTGCGGCTTTAAATGCGCGGCTCATAGTAATTGGGCAACCCGCCCCTGCAATGGCTGAATTTAATAATACCGCATCATACCCCATTTCGAGTGCTTGGCAGGCATGCGATGGCAAACCTAAACCGGCATCTACTATTAATGTGGTATCGGGTAAGCGCTCTCGAATAGTTTTTAAATTATAGCTATTTAACAAGCCTTTACCGGTGCCTATTGGCGCCCCCCACGGCATAAGCACCTCACACCCTAGCTCATTTAAGCGCTGGCAAAGTACTAAGTCATCGGTGCAATAAGGCAATACTTTAAAGCCATCATTAATTAATATTTTTGTGGCTTCAAGTAGCGCAAAAGGGTCAGGCTGTAAATTGTAATCATCGCCAATCAGCTCTAGCTTAATCCAGTCGGTGGCAAATACCTCTCGGCACATTTTTGCAAGCGTTATCGCTTCTTTAACACTGTGGCACCCTGCAGTATTAGGGAGTATTTTTAAACCGGTATTTTTTATTAACTGCCAAAAATCATCACCTGCCGCTGCACTTTGTTGGCGCCTAAGCGACACGGTTACAATTTCAGCGCCAGAGGCGACTATCGATTGGGTCATAATGTCGGGCGACGGATAAAGTGCAGAGCCTATTAATAAACGACTCTTTATTTGCTCTCCATAAATAGTTAAACAGTCTTTAGTTTGCATAAGCTTTATCCGCCTTGAATGGGTGACAGCAACTCAACACTGTCGCCTTCATTAAGTACATAGTTACTGTGCCGACTTTGTGGAATAAATTCGCCATTAACAGCCACAGCAAAAGGCGCGACTGCACCAAAACTTTGAAGTACCTCAACGAGTGCTTTACTATTAACATTAAGTAGCTCGCCATTAATTGTAATATTCATTCTACTCTCACTCTATTCGTGAAACTGCTTGCGCCACTAATGCCGGCGCCAACATATAACCATGTCGATACAAACCGTTAATGCTAATTACATTACCAACTTGTGATACTTCTGGGCGGTTATCGCTAAATGCAGGGCGTAATCCGGTTTGAATACTAAGTAGTCGTGCTTCGGCAAACCCGCTGTGTACGGTATAAGCCGCTGAAAGTAATTCAAGAGTTGAGCGTACGGTTGCGGCACCATTGTCTTGTGACTCTATTTCAGTCGCACCAATTACATATTCACTGTTAGGTTTAGGCGCTATATAAATTGGATAACGCGGGTGCATTAAACGCACAGGCCTGATTAAACTTACCTCTGGTGCGTATAACCTTGCTACTTCGCCGCGCACACCTCTAAGCGGTTTATCATCTTGAGTATTTTTAGCACCAAGCCCACGGCAATCAATAATGTAATCGAAGGGTCGATTGTTTATTTTGTTGTCGCCAATGGTTACGCGCTGATTAAATACAAACTTTACTTTGCGTTTGTTGAGCTGTGCAAAGCTGGCTTTATAAAATGCTTGGTTATCTATTTGCCCCTCGCAGGGTAAAAATAGACCTTGGTTAAAACGCCCTGCAAGTTCAGGTTCAAGCATTGTAATTTGTTGAGCATTTATATGCTCGGCAGTGTGATCAGCTAGCGGTTTTATACGCTGTGCAAAGCTTTGTAAATCGCCTTTGTCCTGCTGGTGCGCAATGACCAAAGTGCCTTGCTGCTGAAAAAAAACCTCACTTTCAAGTTCTGCAATAATGCTGGGCCAGTGCTTCATTGAATCAAGCCCCATTAAAGCTAAATCAGCCTCGCATAACACCGACTCAGCCAGCGGTGCCAGCATTGCTGCAGCCACTTTACCTGCGCTATTTGGGGTTTGCTCATCGTCTGCTTCAAACACCGTTACATGATGCAACTTACTTAACTCAAGGGCAGCTAAGCGCCCTGCTAAACCAAAACCCACCACAGCAATGTTATAAAACATAAAACCTCCAAAGCAGTTATTAGTAGGTGCAAATTCACTCGCACTTCTCCAATATTTAAAGAAGCGAGGTATAAAACCTCACCTACATCTGCATCTAAATTCTTGCTATACCGCTTTGTGGTAAATCTCTGAGCCTGTTTGCTTAAACTCAGCTGACTTAGCTTTCATTTCGGCTTCTACATCAACCATTTTTATTTCAATAGCGTCGCCAGCGTTATTAGGATCAATACCACGTGTTTCTAAATCTTTAGCGTAATCGCGTACTTCTTGGCTAATTTTCATAGAGCAAAATTTAGGACCACACATAGAGCAAAAGTGAGCCACTTTGCCTGATTCTTGCGGCAGGGTTTCGTCGTGATACTCGCGAGCTCGGTCTGGATCTAAACCAATATTAAATTGGTCATGCCATCTAAACTCAAAGCGTGCTTTTGATAAGGCGTTATCGCGCTCTTGCGCGCCAGGATGCCCTTTTGCTAAATCGGCGGCATGTGCAGCTATTTTGTAGGTAATTAAGCCTTCTTTAACATCTTCTTTATTTGGCAGACCTAAATGCTCTTTAGGTGTTACATAGCAAAGCATTGCACAGCCGTACCATGCTATTTGAGCCGCCCCAATACCAGAAGTAATATGGTCATACCCTGGTGCAATATCGGTCGTTAACGGGCCTAAAGTATAAAATGGCGCTTCGTCACAATGTTTTAATTGCTCGTCCATATTGGCTTTAATCATGTGCATTGGCACATGTCCCGGACCTTCAATAAATACTTGTACGTCGTGCTTCCACGCAATTTTAGTCAGTTCACCTAATGTGCGCAGCTCACTAAACTGCGCTTCATCGTTGGCATCAGCAATTGAACCAGGGCGAAGTCCATCACCGAGTGAAAAACACACATCGTATTGTTTTAAAATTTCGCAAATGTCTTCAAAGTGCGTGTATAAAAAGTTTTCTTTATGATGCGCTAAACACCACTTAGCCATAATTGAGCCACCGCGCGACACAATACCGGTTACACGTTTAGCCGTCATTGGTACGTAACGAAGCAGTACACCGGCATGAATAGTAAAGTAATCAACACCCTGCTCGGCTTGTTCAATAAGCGTATCGCGGAAAATTTCCCACGTTAAATCCTCAGCCACACCATTTACTTTTTCAAGTGCTTGATAAATCGGTACTGTGCCAATAGGTACAGGCGAGTTACGTACAACCCATTCGCGCGTTTCGTGAATGTAACGACCCGTTGATAAGTCCATCACGGTGTCTGCGCCCCAGCGGGTAGACCACACCATTTTTTCTACTTCTTCTTCAATAGATGAGCTTACTGATGAGTTACCAATGTTGGCGTTAACTTTTACTAAAAAGTTACGGCCTACAATCATAGGTTCTGTTTCTGGATGGTTTATATTATTTGGTAAAATAGCGCGACCACGGGCTATTTCATCGCGTACAAATTCTGGGGTAATAAATTCAGGAATACTCGCGCCAAACGACTCGCCTTTATGCTGCGCTGCTAATAATTCTTTACGAATTTCTGCACGTCCCATATTTTCGCGAACGGCTACGTATTCCATTTCAGGAGTAATAATCCCTTGGCGTGCGTAGTGCATTTGCGTTACGTTTTTACCAGCGACACCACGGCGAATTTTTGGAAGGTGATCAAAGCGAATATGATCCAGCCCTTCATCTGCCATACGTTGCTGCGAAAATTGCGACGTCACTGATTCTAAAACCTCGGTGTCGCCACGGCTTTCAATCCATTGTTCACGAAATTTTGGTAAGCCTTTGCGCACGTCTAGTTCAAAATTAGGATCGGTATACGGGCCCGACGTATCGTAAACACGTAGCGGATCGTTTGACTCATAAACAGGGTTTTCATCTGTACCGCCAATAAACGTATCACTTAATGTGATTTCACGCATACCAACGCGCACACCAGGTTGAGTGCCTTCAACGTATACTTTATGAGAATTTGGAAACGGTTGACCCGTTAAGTTATAAATATATTCAGACGCGGCAGCACGAGTTTCTCGGCGTGACGCTTTATTTGTAGTATTTGACATGACTTGCCTCATTGCTTAAGGGTTGTCTTGTCAGATATTCCGAGGAATAGAGAAAGATCGTAAAGTAGCGTACATGCTACTTTGCAGCCTAAAATAAACAAAATCACTTTATTGTGCGCATAAAAAAAGACGCACAAGCGTCCTATTTTAGGCAGCTTGTTCCCTACGCAGGTATTAACCTGATCAGGTTCACGGATCCCGCTTTCGCGATCTCAGCCAAAAACTAATTACTTAGCTTTGGCACTCCGACAAGTATTGATATATAAATTCTGTTCGTTAATTTGAAGGTGTTATCCATCAAATCTGCGCTGAGTGTACGTCAGTTAAAAATTGCCCGCAAGGGGCTGTTTTTCAAAAACTTAAAATTATTTAGGGATAAACACAAATGTTTGCTCGCCTTGCATGACTAATTGCTGGTCTTGCATTTTAAGTTCTGCACCTTGCTTTAAGGCTTGTAATAACTGCTGCTCAAACTCATCAAGGTCTTCGCCGCACGACTTGCGCGTCATTCCTAATTTACTTACGGTAAGGTTACTTTCTTCAAGCGAGCCCTCACCAAAAAATTTGTTACAGCCAGCAAAACCGTTTACTTGCAGCGCTTCAATAAAGCTCATTGATGCATTAAACGAAGGTGGAATTGCTAAACCATCAACACGTGATAATTGCCATTGGGTGTATTTAAGCTGCTCACTGGTAACCGTCCCTGTTGATGCGCAACCAACACATAAACCGACTATAAGCATCGGTATTGCTGCTAATTTCATGCTACTACTAACTAATTGTCTAATTAATGTAATTGTAACAATATTTATGCCCTTTATCCGTTAAAAATGCATGTTTTAAATGTAAATTTTTGTTCTATGATAGTTTAAAAGTTATGCGATTAAGCACTAAGTTGTAGTTTTAAATACGTTATCTATTTGCTCTGGTAAAAACGGTCTACCTTTTTCATTAACAGACGTTCCTATAACCAGTGCATTGAGCATTACTTTTTCATCCCTTTTACGTATGACCGTTTGCTTAAACGCAAATTTTAAACGACTAATACGCTGCGGCTCCACAGCCACATAAAATTCATCACCTGGTAATAGTGAATGTTTATAGTCCATTTCGCTGCGCATCACGACTAGGTTAATTTTATCTTTCGCTAATTGAGCAAAATCAATACCGTGTGCGTACAAAAATTCATGGCGAGCATGCTCTAAATAATTAAAATAAACACTGTTATTTACGATACCTTGTAAGTCACATTCGTAATCACGTACTTTGAAGTCAACTTTAAAGGTCATATTAGTAATCCTGATTATTTAACGTATAATTGCCGCGTTTATAGCACATGTGTTTAAATAATTGCTACCATACGAGTCCCTAAAATGGAGTTAAGTAACCCAATGAACTTACGTTTGTCTTTAATTACTGCCGCACTTTTACCGCTGCTTGGTGCACCAATTGCAGCTAACGCTGATGATAGCGACCTAGAAAGAATTGTTGTAACAGGCGATTTTCAGCGCGAAAGCATTCAAACTTTAAGCGCGAGTGCGAGCTTATTCAGCGAAGATGAAATTAATCAACGTGGTGCAAGTTACTTAGACGAAATGTTAGGCAGTGCCGCCAATGTAAATTTTGCATCTGGTGCGTCGCGTGGTCGTTACATCCAAATTCGTGGCGTGGGACTTCGCTCACAATTTGTAGACCCTATTAATCCATCTGTAGGCTTAGTTATTGATGGTATTAACTATTCTGGCCTTGGTGGCAGCTCATTATTATTTGATATAGACCAAGTAGAAATTTACCGTGGCCCACAAGGTACACGCTTTGGCGCAGACGGTATGGCCGGTATGATCCAAATGGGTTCAGCTAAAGCCACAAGCGATCCAAGTTTAAAATTACAAGTAGGTGCTGGCACATACAACACACGTGAAGCAGGTATTGCAGCAAGCACTGGTTTAACAGATGACACTAGCGCACGCGTTAGCTACTTTCGCAGAAAGTCAGACGGTTACGTAGATAACTTGTACTTAAATGACGAAACACAAAATCAAGACGAACAAGTAGCCCGCTTTAAAATAAACAGTCAGCTTACAAAGCATTTAAATACTGAGCTAAACCTTCACTATATTGATATAAACAACGGCTATGATGCGTTTACGCTTGATAACAGCCGCAATAGTGTTGCCGATGAACCAGGCCAAGATAATCAAGAAAGCTACGCAATTGGTCTCGCTAATACCTACACCGGTTTTGACGCATTCGATATAAATCTAAATTTATCAGCTATTGATACCGAATTACTTTACAGCTTTGACGAAGACTGGGTATGTAACGATACAAGTGAGCCAAAGTTATGTGCTGCGGGCTTACATCCTGATGGATACAGCTCAACGGATCTTTACAGCCGTGATCGCGACGATCAGTCTGTAGATTTACAGTTTAATTCTAAAACGGGTAACTGGGTTGCGGGTATTTATTACCAAAACCGTGACGTTGATTTAGAGCGCCAATACACATGGTTAGCAAGCCCGTTTTCTTCAACTTACGAAACGAGTAACGTTGCAGTATATGGTCAAGTAGCGACTCCAATTGGCCCTAAAACAACATTAATTACAGGTTTACGTGTAGAGCAATACCAAGGCGACTACACCGATAGCAATGGCTTTATACAAGATACTGACGATGTAATGGTTGGCGGTAAAATAGCACTTGAATATCAAGTGATTGATCGCACTATGATCTACACCAGCATTACGCGTGGCTACAAAGCTGGCGGTATTAACTCAGAAGCGCTTGCTAAAGCCAAAGATGAAGGCTTAAACCTAAGCGCTGATTTTTTCCAGCAACACACCAGTTTCGACCCTGAATATTTATGGAGTGGCGAATTTGGTGTTAAAGGCTCATCGCTTGATGACAAATTTACGCTTCGCTTAGCTGCATTTTACATGCACCGCGACGATATTCAGTTAAAAGCATGGCAAGTAGAAGGTCAGCAATTTACCGGTTATGTTGATAACGCAAGTTCTGGTAGCAACTACGGATTAGAAGTTGAAGGTAGTTACCAACTAACTGATAATCTATTTTTAACGGGTAGTGCTGGTTACTTAAACACTGAAATAGATGACTTTGTAACGCAGTCTGGCTTAAACCAAGACGGTCGTGAGCAAGCACAGTCACCTAAATACCAGTATGCGTTTACTGCTCGCTATAACTTTACAAGTGAGCTTTACGGTATGATTGGTGTTGAAGGTAAGGACGACTACTACTTCTCAGATAGTCATAACTCACAGGCACCAAGCAGCAACTTAGTTAACTTAAGCTTTGGCTACGAAGCAGACATGTGGGCAGTTCGCGCATGGGCTCGTAACGTGTTTGACGAAACAGTCCCTACACGTGGTTTTGAGTTTGGTAATGACCCACAAGATGGTTACGCAACGCATACCTACACACAATTAGGTGAGCCTCGTGTAGCAGGTGTTACGTTTACACTTAATCTGTAAAGCACAGCCGTTGGCTTTCAAATGAAAGCTACAGCAAGCAAATAAAAACACCGCGTTTAATTTAAACGCGGTGTTTTTATTTGTAGGTGAGGTTTTATACCTCGCTTATTTATAAAGTTAAATTACACGAGCGCGAAATAAATTCGCACCTACAGGTTTGGCGTATATTGTTGGGTTTGATGTTTATTGTAAGTGAGGTTTTATACCTCTCTTTTTTATAAAGTTAAATTACACGAGCGCGAAATAAATTCGCACCTACAGGTTTAGCGTATGTTGTTGGGTTTGATGTTTATTGTAGGTGAGGTTTTATACCTCGCTTTTTATAAAGTTAAATTACATGAGCGCGGAATAAATTCGCACCTACAGGTTTAGCGTATGTTGTTGGGTTTGATGTTTATTAGTAGGTGAGGTTTTATACCTCGCTTTTTTATAAAGTTAAATTACACGAGCGCGCAATAAATTCGCACCTACAGGTTTGGCGTATGTTGTTGGGGTTGATGTTTATTTGTAGGTGAGGTTTTATACCTCGCT
>NZ_JBEOOQ010000065.1:0-9966 GCF_040309305.1 Pseudoalteromonas sp. RB2-MNA-CIBAN-0110
CTGCTAAAGCCTGGGTCTCACATTACCCGAACCTGGTATTAATATTAATTAATTTATGGGTTTATTATCCATACAAGGATGCTTATTGTAGTGGAAAAGGTGCAACACACTAAAGAATGTATTATGTGCTTTAGCGCCATAGATTCACGGGCTAAAAAATGCCCACAATGCACCTCACTTCAAGCCAAATACTCTAACTTAGAAAACAACCCCATTATTATTGGTGCATTAGTACTTAGTATTGTTGGTATTTTTGGGTTTATTTTTTATCAAAATATTTATGTAGCAGGGCTTGAAGATCAAGCACAAAAAAACTTAATCGCTAATGTTAGCCAAATTCATACTAAAAATGAAAACGATGCATTGTATGTTGCATGCATAGGGCAGGTAAAAAACGAGTCGGACTTCACCTTTAAAAATATAAAGTTTAAGGTCGATTTTTTAACAGATCAAAACACGCTAGTCGATACGCTATCAATAACCGACGAAGACCTAATTATACTTCCTAATGACTCAACAAACTTTAGAGTAAGAGGTATTGCGCAAAAACAAGCGGCTAGTTATAACAATTGCCAAGTAACAATAACCGATGCCTGGGCTTATAAATAAGCTATAAATCACTTACAAATTAATTATTAGCAGTTAGCTAAACCACTCGCTTTTTTGTTTGTAATATTAGTTATTAACTTAAAAGCCACTAAATCCAAAATTTATATAAGCCATTTTCCTAGAGTGATTAAGAATATGGATGATTTATTACTTAAGTAATCGTTTATACACTCCTTGTAACTTGCAAGTGAGGGATCGAAAATGAGCTTGATTGATGAAAGTACAAAGGATTTTGGAAGCATGAGCGTGTTGCTTCACAGCTTAGGAACTGATTGCTACCGCATTGAGTGGAATAGCAGAATGACCGGAGCTTCAATAAGCTTAATTCGTGTTAAAAAAAACGAATATATAGTTGTGCGAAAATGGGCAACCGCCCGCAATATAGATGACGTATCAGCAGAGTTTGATCGGGCTAACCAAGCACTAATTCATTTTTTAAATAATGTTGATGTAATTAAAAGTAAAAACGAAAGTATTGTTGCAGCTAAAGAGCATTGCATAAACTTATTTACCTCAGCTGAGGGCTTAAAACCAATTAGCCATCCGAGCCTACCTACGCCACGCTTACAAGAAGCAATAGGCAAAGAAGTCATTGTAAAATCAAGTTTAGGCAATTATTTAATATCAAAAGGCATGCTATTACAGCTATTAGGTAATCAAGCCGAGATCCAAGTTAATCCCGACCACCTTGACGAAGGCCAATTAAGGCAAAAATTTTATACCAAACAAGTTCATGTTTGCTAATTAATTGCGCCATCAAAACTCAAAGGCAGCTTTACTTTAATGGTAAAGCCATTTTGTTTAAACACCTTAAAAGTCCCGCCTAACGCCGTAGTGCGCTCCTCTATAAACGCCAAACCGTAGTGACCTGAGTTATCTGTTGGGGTTACTAAAGTCCCGTTATCGCTAATTGTTAACTCAATAAATTCGTCGCTGTTTATTATATTTATAACCAGTTTGCTGGCATTGCTGTGCTTCATACAATTGGTTACTGCTTCTTGGCAAATTCGGTAAATAGCTATTTCGTGATCTTTTGAAAGGCTATTATCTAACTTAAATTGTGGCTGATACTTAATATTTTCCTTGTGCAGTAAGCTTTTTAGTCGCCCTTGTGTTATTGCCTTTTCTAAACCGAGTTCATCTAGCTCACGCGGGCGAAGATAATGCATTAATTGATAAACAGAGTCATACATCGAATTAGCATTGTTTTTTAATGTAGTCACAAACGATTGGGTATCTTCGTTACTAAGGTGCGACAAAATAGCTAAATCTGTTTTTAATGCCGTTAGGTTTTGCCCTAATTCGTCATGCAACTCTTGCGAAAGGTGCTTTCGCTCGTTTTCTTGCACCGACACCATTTTGGCAGCCAGCGCCGTGTTTTGAGTTAGCTGCTCCTTAAGCTCTTTATTGGTTTGCTTTAACTCGTTGTTTTTACGTTTAAGCTCAGTAATTGCAGCGCCTAAAACCATACTGGTAATTGCGTTTGCTAAAATAAATAACTGGCTAATGTAGGTATTGCTAGGCTCATGCGTAATGCTTGCTTCAATTATTATTAATGCGTTAATTAGCGCTGCACTGCTTACAGCCCCTAACGAGCCATACTTATACGAAAACCAAATTATAGGTAATAACGATGCAAGTCTTAATAGCGGGTAGGTGTCTGGGCGAACCGCATAGACAAAAAATACAATTAATATAAAACACACTAAAGTGGCTACTAGGCCAAATAATTTAGTGAGCCTGATTTTGTTAAAGCTGTATTTAGAATCGTAAATTAACATAATAAAAGGGGCAATTAACAGCGAGCCAGTTATATCACCTAAGCACATGTTTAACTGATACTGCAGTAGCTCTTTAGCAACCAATACATTTGTAAATTCAAATGCACTGGCAAACAAAAACCACTTTATAGATGTACTCGCAACACAAAGCAGTATTAACGAAAGTATACCTAGGCTGTCGTTAATGCTTGGCGGCCAGCGGCTATTTTTAAACACATAAACAAGCGCTATAAAGCAAAGCTCCTGCCAAAAGCCATGAAATAAATCAAACTCCCAAACCCCACTGTATGTTAAACCAAGCTGTGCAGCTAAAGCGCGCGATACAACCCATAAGGTGAGCCAATAGCGTGTTGGAGTGAGTAAGTAAAACGCAATTTTTACGCCTGCGGGAATAAATATAGCGCTGCTCTCGGGTACGGTTTCAAGGTTTTGGCTAACCCAAAAAGCGGCGAGTGAAGCAATAAAGTAAATTAGCCCCACCAATAACTGTTTAGCTACCTCTTTGTATGCGGTAGTAAAACTAACATTAGATAAAGAAGAAACGTTAGGTAAGTTCATCTAACGGTATTACTCCTGCATCAATTGCAATTTTTAGCAGTTCAAACGAGGTAGTAACATTAAGTTTGCTGTATATGTTTGCTTTGTGTACATGCGCTGTTTTAGGCATTATTTCGAGTATTTGCGCAACTTGTTTAGCGTTTAACCCCTTAGAAAATAACGGAAAGGCTTCAAGCTCTCTGTTAGTAAGTACAGTTAATGCTAAATTTTCGCTACTCATCGAAAAATTTACGTCTTCACTAATGTACCTTTTACCTAAAGCGACCGCTTTAACTGCATCTATTAGCTCATCAGAGGCAGAACGCTTAGACACATAACCCAAAACGCCTAATCGCAAAGCATTGCTTACATAAGGTTCGTGGTCGTGCATGGAGGCAACAATACTTTTAATATGCGGGAAAAACTCTTCAAGGTACGACAAAAAAGAAAGGCCGGTTTCAGTGCCGTTAAGCGATATATCAACAATAAATATATCAGGTTGTTCAAGCTCTACAGCCAGCTTAGCTTCTGTCACGCTGCAGGCTTCAATAATTACTTTCCAATCTGGTTGTAACTCTAAAAGCTTTTTAAAGCTGTCTCTTACTAATTGATGATCTTCTATGATGCCAATGAGCATTTAAATCTCCTTTTATGCTTAAAATACAGCGGGGCGGGTAACTAATTACCTAAAACGTTTTAAATGGGTTACCTCACTTAAAAGCAAGGTAACAAAACCAGTGGTTCTAAATTGGTAATTAGTTGCTGGTGGAGATTACAACTAAGCTCTTTTTATAGCAGCTTATTATTACTGAGAAAGAATAATTTCAGTAATACCTTCAGCAGATAGTATTTCAATCCAGTAGCCGTCAGGGTCTTTAATAAATGCTAAGCCTTTCATTGAGCCATCATCTGGTTTTTTAACAAACTCAACATCGTACTTTGCAAAGCGCTCACAGGCTTCGTAAACATCCGGTACGCTAATACCAATATGCCCAAATCCTTTAGGTTCTTGGTTACCACTGTGGTACCCCTCAAAGCTGTCGTCGGTTTCGGTGCCCCAGTTATGGGTTAACTCAATTAGCGCAGGGCGACGAAACACCCATTCTGCTTTAGTTTTATCATCACCTTGTGGCAATTCTTGCTCGTAGCCTAAAAAGTAAAGCGTAAACTTCATACCAGGAAAATCATACTTACCTAACAGCTTCATACCTAATACATTTTGGTAAAATTCAAGCGACGGCTTTGGATCTTTAATACGTAACATAGTTTGTTGCATAACAAAGCCCTGAGTGGCCTGTTCAACTTGTTCTGGAGATTCGTTATAGTTAGACATGGTGATCCTTACTGAAAATTATAAAAAGGGTGTAAGTATTACGTGTTCCATCATAATCAACCGCCACTTAAATTAAAACCATTCTAGGTAATTCAACGCGTTATAATTGCCTTTAAATTACTAGCACAGTATTTGCAAAGCGTATAATTAAAACTAATGGGCTGATAAATATCTCTGTGCATATTATTAACAAAAACTAGGACGTTTTTTTGAAAACACTTTTACCTTTACTAAGTCTAATATTACAGGCTTTTTTATTACTCGCACTCACGAGCTTTTTTAGTGGGTTTTATAATGCGTATACAGTATTTGCTGGTGGCGATCCTAAGTTAATCGCGGGACATATTTCATCAGCCATTGTTGTATCACTTATACAAATTATTCCTGCTTTAATTGGGCTTTTTATAAATACGTACGTGCTAAATAGTAGCTTAAATAAAAACATTAACAGCTCAGCCATTTTTTTAAATATTTCAAAATTTTATGCCTACCTGTGGATTTTATTTATTCCACTTGGTACGTTTTTAGGTATTAAGCAATTAATTAGATTAAAAAGTGTAAGTAAATAACGAGCACTTACAAAAAAGGAGCCACTATGTTTTACGATGATATTCAGGGGTTATTACGTGTACTTACAATAGGCGTACTGGGTTATATTGCACTGGTGTTTTGGCTGCGCGTATCGGGTAAACGTACGCTTTCAAAGTGGAACGTGTTCGACTTTATAGTCACCATTGCGCTGGGCTCTATATTAGCGTCTGTTATTATTTCAAAAAGTGTTCCGTTAGCTGAGGGCATACTCGCCTTTGTAGTATTAATAGGGCTGCAATATGTTATTACGTGGCTTAGTGTGCGCTCGTCAAAATTTGCAGCGCTTATAAAAGCAGAACCCACGCTTTTACTGAGTGATGGTGAATACTGCACGGCTGCACTTAAATCGCAGCGGGTAACAAAATCAGAAATTCGCGCCGCTATTCGTGGCGCTGATATACTAGCCATAGAAGATGTAGCCGCCGTAGTGCTAGAAACCGATGGCAGTTTTAGCGTACTTAAGCATAATAACAGCGGGTTAAAAACCGCGTTAAGTGATGTAAGCGGGCATTAAATTAATACGCTAATAGTTATATTAACTAAGGCAGGTATATTACCTGCCTTATTTTGTATTAAAGCTTATTTTTATTTAGCGTGCTGCTCTAATAAACTAAAGGTAGGTAAGCGCCATTTAAAGCGTATTGATGCCATACGTATTAAGTACCCTGCAACAAGGCTTACAATAATACTTATGTTGTCGTCTATATTGTAATGGTGCAGTGCTAAGTATAAGCACGCTACAATTAACGATACGCTTGCATACAACTCGTTATGCAGTACCAACGGTGCTTGGCGACATATTAAATCTCGCAGTAATCCACCAAATACGCCAGTAACAACGGCAGCCACTACACAAATACCGTAATGCAGCCCCATATTTAGCCCCACTTGGCAGCCAATAATGCTAAAGGCAGCTAAACCAAGGGCGTCTAGGCGCATAAATATGCCTTTAAATTTAACCACCCATTTAGCCAGCCACGTAGTGACAATACCGGCAATACAGGTAATTAATAAATACTCTGGGTGTTGTACCCACGTAAGCGGGTAATTGCCTAGTAATATATCTCGTACGCTACCACCGCCAATTGCCGTGGCGCTGGCTACTAGCACTACGCCAAACCAATCCATTTTCATTCGTCCTGCGCTAAGTGCGCCAGTCATGGCTTCTGCTGTAATACCAATAATATAAACAATCGTTAATAGCATGAGATAATCACTTAAAATACGTGCGTAAAAATAAGGTGTGGATTGTATAGATAAATTAAGTAAATAACGAATGAAAAATCGTACTAAAAACGGTTAATTCAGATAGAAATAACTAATGACAAAACCGCGTGTAAACAAGCTGTTAAGCTGGTGGGTGAGTGCGTAATGGTTGATGTTAATTAAAGGACATTTGGCCGCAAATTATAAATAAAACAGGTTGAGGTTTAGTTGTTTTTAGCACGCTTATTTTTAGCTAAATTTAATAACTTAGTTTAATAATTTTGTTTAGTAGGTAAAGCGTGAAATTAACGCAATATGAATATTTAGTTGCATGGTTTTAATTTAGGAACGTATAATAACAAGTGTTAACTAAATGGAATTTGCGTAAAACGCAGCTTAAGCAGAGCAGGTGAATACATGAACAAAGGATTGTTAAAGTCGTGGAAAACAGATAAAGGTTTTGGTTTTATTAAATCAGACACCCTAGAACACGACACATTTATACACATATCAGCGCTCAAACACATGAGCCGCAAGCCAAAAGTCGGCGACACCATTTACTTTGAAGTTGCAACACAGCCCGACGGTAAAACCAAAGCAGTTAACTGTCGTATAGAAGGCGTTGCAGAGCTTAAAGCACCTTACCAAAAACACAATAACCAGCCGTACCGTATCTCAAAATCTAATTTTGCCAGTAGCTTTTTAGGTAAAGTTGCCTCAATTGGTCTTACTGTGCTTTGTTTATATGCGTTTACTAAATACAACTCTCACTCAAGCAGCCAAACACCTATTATCACCAATGATTTAGCCACCAATGATGATTTAGCCACCTTTGATGAAAAATACCCAAAACTCGTTATTCCTAAAACCACACAAAACTTTACGTGTGATGGCAGGCAATATTGTACTGAAATGCGCTCACGCGAAGAGGCGGTATATTTTATTAATAATTGCCCGAATACAAAAATGGATGGCGACGGTGATGGAAAACCTTGTGAGAACGATACAAGATTTAAAAATGAATGGTAATTTTATAAATCGTTTAGCTAAAGGTTAGGTTGAATAAAAATAAATTTAATTAATGGCTGTGTATAAATACAGTTTTGTAAATTTTGACCCATAACATTATTAAAAGTCGTTTTGGGTGTTATGACCCACCAAAGTGGAGTTCAATAAATTGTTAGATGAGTCGCACCATCAAATATCGAGGAATAAATGAAAATAGAAGCTGAAATTGAAAATCTTAAAAAGATACTCGTTGATGATGAGAAGTTCTATCAAATTCCAGATTATCAAAGACCCTACTCTTGGGATAAGGATAATTTATCGGACTTGATAGATGATTTAGTGTCAGCTTATCTTGATAACAAAAAAGAAACATATTTCTGTGGTTCTTTGGTTTTAGTGAATAACGAATCAGATTCTAGGTTTGATATTATTGATGGTCAACAAAGAACAACTACATTCACAATAATATCATGTGTATTTAGGGATGTGTATTTGACAGAGTTAGGTCCAAAAGCAAAAGACTTTATAAACTCTTCAATTCAAGATAAATATGAAGACTCAAAAAGAAAGCTAAAGTTCTTAACAAATGAACAGTATCAAATTGACTTTGAGGAAACTGTTTTAAAGGGTATTGATTTTAAGCCAACAAGGAACATTGAAAAAGATTTACCAAATAATAAATACCTTCAAAATGCACACTACATCAAGGGGTTCTTGGAAGAAAAATTTACCGAGAATGATATTAATGTAGATGATTTTGTTATTTGGTTTTTTGAGAACGTAGTGTTGACAGTTATAACATGCCCTTCTCAAGATAGTGCAATTAAGATATTTAATGTGCTAAATGACAGGGGAATGCCTCTTAGCTCTATTGATATATTGAAATCAACTTTGATGCAAAAGTTAGATGGCAAAGAAGATCGAAACGCTTTTAAAGTAAAATGGGAATCTATCAATTCAAATCTAAAGTTTTCTAACTTTGACTTGGATAGCATGCTAAACACATATTTATATTACAAACTATCAACAAACCCTAAAAGCCGTTTAGATAAAGAACTAATAGGTGTTTTCGACAAAGAAGGTAAAAGTGCTTTAGAAATAATTAAAGAAATAGGTGATTTTTCAGTTTCTTATGTGAAAATTCTAAATGAAGAAAACAAATACCTATATTGCCTTAAGTATTTAAGGCACCGAATATATTGGGTAAGTATTATGTCTACGGCTTTATATACAAATTACCCAGAAATTGAAGAGTTAAAGAAGCTATTAGTCGCATACTACTATCAAAACTGGATTGCGGGAGCCACCGTTGCAAGAATAAAACAAACCAGTTTCAATATTTTAAAACTTATTAAATCTGGCGCACCAATATCTGATATATCAACAGAAATGCAGGATAGCTTAAAGAAATACTCAACTACTAAAACATTCAAAGAAGAGTTAGAAGGTAGCTGGGTGTATGGAAGGAAATGGGATAGGGCTATTTTATTGCTAGTTGAATATTTCTCTAGTGATGATAGTAAGCAAAGCTATATTTCTATTGGTAGTAAATTACATTTGGAGCATATTTTACCTCAAAATCCAGATGATGAAGCTGGCTGGAAAAATATATTTAGTTCCGAAGAACGTGAAGAGTGGACTAATTCATTAGCCAATTTAACACTGCTGTCGATGAGGAAAAATATTCAAGCACACAATTATTCCTACGTTAAAAAAGTGGAAGCATATCAAGATAAAGATAATGTGGTTACACCATTCTTAATAACTCAAGATGTTATAAAATGTGGTAAATGGGACACTGAAGAACTAGAAAAAAGAGAAAAGAATTTAAGCTTCAGAATTATGGGCAAATTGGATGTATTCTGAAAAATCATCTAACAAGTCAAATCACGCTGCCGTGGTAAAGCTTTCACCTTTTGTGAAAAACACGCACACAAGACGCCAACTTCACCGCGCAGGTGTTTGAGGCGTCAAAACTTTAGAATCACTCTTTTTTAAGAAGAACAGCCAGTTTTATGGGGTCCAAATGCAATTACCTAATGCTTTAAAAACGCTTAGAGTTAATTACAGGAACTCGTCTTTTAATTGAATTTGGCTGTTAGAGTTATTCTACAGCCTCGTTATGTTTCAGTTTTACCCACAGTTAGTGGGTACCTAATTATTGAGAGAAGTATGGCTACTAAAGCAAGGTTTTATAGAGTTACAACACAAAATGGGCATGGAGAAAGCACCAAAATAGTTAGTGCTCCTAAGAAATCTGTCATTCCCTCAGTATTTGAGAATAAGGACATTAAAGTAACTAAAGTCAAACACTTAGGCTTTATGGTCGTAAATGCTGTGCCAAATGAAGATATGGATGATGTTATATTCGTCGTCCCCGATCTGAGTATATCAATTGAACGTGAAGAAGCAGGTTATAAAAGTTTATCAGTACAATTTGATGATAAAGTTGCTGATGTAGATAAACAAATTAAAGATTACCACTCTGGTGGGGATTTTTATGAAACATAACATGTGGCTTAAACGGAAAATAATGTTTGGCAAGGCATTGAGGCTGTAGAATTTCTCTTTTTTGAGAAAAGTAGACTGTTTTATGGGTTTTAAATGCATTACCTAATGCTTTAAAAACGCTTAGAGTTGATTACAGGAACTCGTTTTTTAATTGAATTTGGCTGGTGGAGTTATTCTACAGTTTCGTTATGCTTTTCTAGGATTATCAATGCAAGGTTTTTTCAACGAGGGAAACATGATTTCGATAATATCCGCATTCATTGCTTTATCTTCAGCTGTCATCGCATTACTCGGTCTGACTTTTACATACAAGTGTAGTGGTACAGTGATTTTGGCCACCCATTAAGAAAGAAATGTTATGCTAATAAGCATACAAATTTGGGTGAAAAA
>NZ_JBEOOQ010000066.1:0-9548 GCF_040309305.1 Pseudoalteromonas sp. RB2-MNA-CIBAN-0110
GTTGCGGGAGCCGGATTTGAACCGACGACCTTCGGGTTATGAGCCCGACGAGCTACCAGACTGCTCCATCCCGCGCCTGTACTTTCTTTAAAACATTTTCGTAATATTTACGAGCCTGCCTTGAAGAGAGCGCTACTATATAGGAATAAACATTTAATGCAAGGCCTAAACTAATTAAAGTTGTTCAACCGGACAAAAAGCAATCAAATTGCTATTCTGCGCTCAACCTTTGATGCGGATTAATCATTTTTTGCCATTCCCAGTCTGGATGTCCCATCACTATAAAGTCAGGGTTCTCAGTACTCTCGCGTTGGTTGTACGTTAGCGGGTTAAATTCTGCATCGGTAATACAACCACCGGCTTCTTCAACAATAACTTGTGAAGCACCTGTATCCCACTCTCCCGTTGGACCAATTCTTAAAAAACAATCTGCTTTGCCTTCTGCAACAGTACAAGCTTTTAATGAGCACGAACCAATAGCAATAGTTGTAAACTGACTATTTAAATACTGACTCACCGCTTCTATTTTTTGGCGGCGGCTCACTGCAAGCGTCAAGTTCTCTGGCGGCGCTACAGATATTTGCTTATCAATTGAGTTTTCACGTTTAAAGGCACCATTTTTAGCTGTAGCAAAATAAGTCACACCTTTTGCAGGCCAATGAATAACGCCAAGCACAGGATGATTATTTTCAATCAATGCAATGTTTACTGCAAAGTCGCCACTTTCTAAAATAAATTCGCCTGTACCATCCATCGGATCGAGCAACCAATAGCGCTGCCAGTCCTGTCTGTCGGCGAGTGCAGGTATAGGTGTTTCTTCCGACATAATTGGGATATCGGGCGCTAAGACTTTTAATCCAGCAACCAGTACGTCATTTGCTGCTAAGTCAGCTTTGGTAACAGGCGTATTATCTGATTTCTCTTGTTGGCCGATATCGCCTTTTTTATAAATGGCCATAATTGCATCGCCAGCACGCTCAGCTAATTCAATACACGGTTCGATTAATTTATTCATCGGCAGCTCCAGACGCTAAATACTTATCTAATAATAGCAAAGCTGCAACACTGCGTGCTTCGGTAAAATCTTCTTGGTCTAATAATGACTGCCACTGAGTTAATGGCCACTTAACAACAACAAGCGGCTCTGGTTCGTCGCCAATAAGGGTTTGTGGGTATAATTGCTTAGCAAATAAAATATGCATAGTGGCATTAAAGTAACTCGGCGCCATTGTTACTGTTCTTAATGGTTTAAAATACTCAGCACCAAAGCCAATTTCTTCTTTAAGCTCTCTGTTAGCAGCTTGCTCTGGCGTTTCGCCCGGATCGATTAAGCCTTTAGGAAAACCTAACTGGTAATCGTTTGTGCCCGCACAGTATTCACGTACAAGTAGTAATTCGTTGTCTGCACTTAACGGAACAATCATCACTGCTCCCCGGCCACCGCCGCGAATTCGCTCATACTGGCGCTCTTCGTTATTAGAAAACTTTAGCTCTAAAGACTCCACAGTAAACAGGCGGCTTTTAGCGACAACATTGTTACTGAGGATTTGTGGTGGTGTTGGGTGCTTTTTCTGTGTCATTGGCGTTAATTTGCTATCATGGCAGTTAGTTCAATAATAAACCTTATAAGTTGAAATTCCTATGTTAAATTGGTCAAAAATCGATACCGTTTTGCTCGACATGGATGGAACATTACTCGATTTACATTACGACAGTCATTTTTGGCTTAACGTTATTCCTGCGCAACACGCATTAGCAAGGGGCATTAGCCTAGATGCAGCTAAAGCAGATATTTTAAAATGCTATCAAGCTGTGAGCGGTCAAATACAGTGGTATTGTTTAGATTATTGGGAGCAGCAATTAAGCTTGCCTATAATGGAGCTTAAACGAGAGTCTCAGCATTTAATTAAAATGCGCGAAGACGTACCTCATTTTTTAACTGAGCTTAAAAAAGCAGGCAAAGAGTTAATTTTACTTACCAACGCCCACCCTGAGAGTGTCATGCTGAAATTTGAGCATACAGCGATTGATAACTACCTAGATGGTGTAGTGTCTACTCATGAATATGGAGTAAGTAAAGAGCAGCAAAGTTTGTGGCACCAAGTACAAAAAGACTTAGGGTTTAATAAGCAGCGCACTTTGTTTGTAGATGACAGTGTGCCGGTATTAAATGCCGCACGAGAATACGGCATCGAGCACTTACTTGCAGTTGCTAACCCAGATAGCCAACAACCACATAACGAAATAGCCGATTACCTAAGTGTTACCGACTATCGTAAGATTATCTAACTCAACTTACGTGACTTAAATTTTTGGGTAACGCGCTTCTAGCCCTTGATATACTAACTTTGCAAAATCTGCATGTTCTGTATCAAGGCTTTTAACTACTTCAACTAAATGCTCGTTATCTTCTTGCCCATTCCATTCTTTAATATAGCTACCATCTTTGTAACCGTGATCTTGGCGGAAAAAGTTTAACGTGTTTTTACCTACGTAGCCGCGATATAAATCATCAATATCCATACCCATTTGCGCCATACAGCCGGCAAAGGCACCTGCATTAAACGTTTTATCAGCAACAGCAGACGCCGCCAATATCTCTAGTGTTTGTTTAAAGTCATCAGCTTGTTGAGCATTGCTAAGCTCAGTTTCAAGTTGCTTTGCTAAGTCTTCGTAGCTAGTTTCACCGTCAATTCTAAGCGATAGACCAAAATGAAAAATATCAACCAACTCTAAAATAACTTGTTCAGTATCTGGTGTTTGTTTTTTCCACCATTTCCAACCATGATGATCCAACATTTCAGCACACTCAACCCAAATAGCGCGGTACCATTTAAACCCTTGAGTAAACCATTGCTCATGTACTTTAGTATTCATGGCGTTTTGCATTTCTAGCATCACTACTAGCTTGTTTAAATTGGCAGACATATCAGTTCCTGTCGTTTTGATTGGCGTAATGTTCGTTGGTGTAATAATACAGATAAAATGCTGATTGTGCATTGCTGTATATTTTTATTAGTGTGCTAGTTATGTTTATCGTGACGTCGTAAACTCATGCCATGAATCAATTAAATCAATGAAATCTTCAAAGCCACAACCACTACTTAAACCATTTTCTTCAAGCGCTAAATCGTCATCTTGATACGCTATTAGGTCTTCGCTGTCTTGATGAAGCGCATGGGCTTCAAATAATGCTTCGTCTTTCGTTAATATTAAATCTATTTCTTGGCCTTTTAGCGTTAGCGGCTCATAGCTTGAACTCACCGATGCAATAAGCGCTTGCACCATGGCTACTTTGTCTTTGCCTATTTCTTCGTTTAGCCAGCGACCAATAATAGCGTGTTCACTGCTTATTTTAATACGTAGCCCACTAATAGGGTCGCGAATAAATTGATATTCCATAGGGTTTGCCTGTAAATCTTTAATTGGGTAATTATATACGTAAACGCCCGTAAACCACAGGACATATAAAGTAAAATAGCGCCACATGGGCGCTATTTTACTCAACTTGAAAACCGTTAACTTCGCGATCTATAACGCGCTGCGTCAATAATCGACCATAAGTAAATAATAGGCACAAGTACAAAGCCTACAAGCACATAAATTAGTGCGTAACTTATTATAATAGCGAGTGCAAAAAATATAGCCGCTAAAATACGCCCTTGCACTAACTGCCCTAAACCAGGAAAAAATATATTACATAATGCTGCGATTACGTTACCGCCAGAACCTTGATCTGCCATACTAACCTCTGTATTTATTTGATTTTATAATTATTTACTTACACACTCTATGCCAATTTATTAAAGCTTACAAATCAAATAGTTAAATTAGTCTAGATTTAGAGAGTTAGTAAATTTTGCTAACTTTAGGTCAAATTAGCAATTTTTGTTATGTGTTTGCACTTTTCTATTCGCTCAATTAATTAGCAAGTTACTCGTTTTGAACACTATTTTATAAATAGCTGTTTATAAAAACAGTATTTTATTTAGCCTAACAAAAACACCTGTTATACTGGCCACAATATTGATTAAAAAGGCGTAACGATGGACGTTTCACAATTACTCGATGGCTTAAATGACAAACAACGCGATGCCGTTGCAGCCCCACTACAAAACATGCTGGTATTAGCAGGTGCTGGGTCTGGTAAAACACGAGTGTTAGTTCATCGTATTGCGTGGCTTATGCAAGTTGAGCAAGCCTCCGCTTACAGTATTTTTGCAGTTACTTTTACTAATAAAGCCGCTAAAGAAATGCGTGGCCGCGTTGAAGAAACACTAAAGGCCCCTGTAGGTGGCATGTGGATTGGTACTTTCCATGGTTTATCGCATCGTATTTTACGTGCTCATCACCGTGAAGCTAACTTACCTGAAGCCTTTCAAATTTTAGACTCTGACGATCAGCTTAGAATGATCAAGCGCTTATTAAAATCGATGAATATTGATGATAAAAAATGGCCCGCTAAGCAATTTGGCTGGTACATAAGCGCCAAAAAAGATGAAGCACTTCGCCCTAAAGATATCCAAGCATACGATATTAACGAGCAAATGATGCTGCGTGTTTATGCCGCCTATCAAGAGGCCTGTGATAGAGCGGGCCTAGTTGATTTTGCTGAAATATTACTACGCAGCTACGAAGTGTTAAAAAATAACCCTACGTTACTGCGTCATTATCAGCAACGCTTTGCACATATGCTCGTAGACGAGTTCCAAGATACAAATACCATTCAATATGCTTGGTTAAAGTTACTTGCTGGCGATACTAACAGCATTATGATTGTAGGCGACGATGACCAAAGCATTTATGGTTGGCGTGGTGCTAAAATCGAAAACATTAAACGTTTTTTAACTGACTTTAGCGCTGAAACCATTCGTCTTGAACAAAACTACCGTTCAACCGCGACTATTTTGAAAGCGTCCAACGCATTAATTCAAAATAACTCAGAACGTATGGGTAAAAGCTTGTGGACCGACGGTAACGATGGCGAGCCAATCTCTATTTATGCAGCATTTAATGAGTTAGACGAAGCACGCTTTGTAAGTAGCAAACTACGAAGCTGGTTAAATGCAGGTAATGCCCTACAAGATGCCGCAATTTTATACCGTAGTAACGCGCAATCTCGTGTACTTGAGGAGGCCATGCTGCAAGAAGGCTTAAAATACCGTATTTATGGTGGTATGCGATTCTTCGAACGACAAGAAATTAAAGATGCGCTTTCGTATTTACGCCTAGTAGGTAATCGTCAAGACGATGCCGCGTTTGAGCGTGTAATTAATACGCCAGCACGCGGTATTGGTGATAAAACATTGAGCCATATACGAGATTGTGCACGAGCAGAATCGTTACCGCTTTGGTATGCCGCAAAAGCAATTGTAGAACAACAGCACTTATCTGGTCGTGCTTCTGGTGCAGTAAGTAAGTTTGTAGAACTAGTTGAACAAATAGAAGATAAAATTAGCGATCTAACTTTGCATGAGCAAGCCAAGTACACAATTCAAACCTCAGGCTTAATGGCAATGTACCAAGCTGAAAAAGGTGAAAAAGGCCGTGCTCGCGTAGAAAACTTAGAAGAGCTAATTAGCGCATGTGACCAGTACGAACTTCCTGAAGACGAAGAATACAGCTCGCCTTTACAAGGCTTTTTAGCACATACATCACTTGAGTCAGGTGAAGGACAAGCAGAAGAGCACGAAGATGCCGTTCAAATGATGACACTTCACTCAGCTAAAGGATTAGAGTTTCCGTTAGTGTTTATGGTGGGCGTAGAAGAGGGCATGTTCCCTTCTCAGCAAAGTAACGAAGAGTCTGGCCGCTTAGAAGAAGAGCGCCGCCTTTGTTATGTAGGCATGACACGAGCAATGGATAAGTTATACATTAGCCATGCTGAGAGTCGCCGCTTATACGGGCAAGAAAAATACCATAGCCCATCACGCTTTTTACGCGAAATACCTGAGGACTGCGTAGAAGAAATCCGTATTAAAACACAGGTTTCTCGTCCACCTGCCGCCGGGCGTTTTAGCGCATCAGTTAGCCATGCCGCATTTGAAGACAGTGGTTTTAACTTAGGGCAACGAGTTTTGCATGCTAAGTTTGGTGTTGGTACCGTACTTAATTACGAAGGCAGTGGCGCGCAATCTCGCGTACAAGTTAACTTTGACGACCTTGGCAGTAAATGGTTAGTAACGGCCTATGCACGATTACAAGCTGTATAAATCTCACCTAAATGAGTTAGAACAACAACTAGCTGGCGCGTATCATCGTCAGCTAGTGTTGATTACCGGCAGCCCTGCTTGGTGTTATGAATTACTTAACTCATTAATAGATGAAAACAATACACTTGTTGTATCAAAGCAGTGCGCGATTAAAAATTCGTACTGGCCTACTCGCACTCACCAAATTTTAGGGCAAGAATTTGCTCATGCTGTTTATAATGGTTTTAGTGGTTTGCACCCTGATAAACTTGCAGCACTTACCGGCACCGTTAAAGCAGGCGGTATACTGTTTTTATTACTGCCCGAATTAAATGATTTAGCCTTTTGGCAAGACCCCTCATTAAGTACAGTGCAATCACACGGTCAAAGTATTGACTACAGTTTATTTAATAATCGTTTCGCGGCTATTATTAAGCGGTTACCCGCTTTTCATTTTAGTGAACAAAATGGCTGTATTAATAATCTCGTCAGCTCTGTTACGGATAATAAAATTGATTATCTACCACAGCAAAACTGCGTTGAACAAATAGTAAAAGTAGCTAATGGCCGTGCCAACAGACCTTTACTCATTAATGCTGATAGAGGTAGAGGCAAGTCGGCAGCACTTGGCTTAGCTGCCGCAAAATTGACTGATAAAAAAGTAATTATTTGCAGCACTCAGTTTAAAGCGACCCATAGTAGCTTTAAACATTTAGCCAACGAGCTGAGCCTTCAATACAACGCTGAACATAAACAGCTCGCCAACTTGCACTACGTTGCACCTGACGCGTTATTAAATGCATTACCTGAGTGCGATTTATTACTCATTGATGAAGCTGCCGCGATCCCTGTTCCGTTATTGCTAAAAATGCTAGCTCATTACCCTCGTATAGTATTTGCAAGTACACTGGTTGGGTATGAGGGCAATGGTAGGGGTTACACCATTCGCTTTAGTAACTATATAAAAGCGCACTATAAAGCCTCTAAAGTTGTAACGCTTGATGAGCCACTGCGTTTTGCCAAACACGATCCCCTCGAGAAGCACATTCGCACCTTGCTTGCACTCGATGCACAATATAAAGAGTTAAGTAGTGAGCAATTAGAGCAGCCAGTTCATAGCGAAATAACTCAGCAATCCCTTGTAAAAAATGAGCCTTTACTGCAACAAGTTATTGCCCTGCTTGCATTGGCTCACTATCAAAGTAGTGTAAACGATTTACGCCAACTACTAGACGCACCATCGCAACGAATATTCATCAGCAAAATTAACAATCAATTAGTTGGTGTATGTTTAATCGCAATAGAAGGTGGTTTAAGTGAAGAACTTGCTCTACAGGTTATAAGCGGAGAGCGCCGCCCACAGGGTCATTTAATGGCTCAAACCCTCTCACAACTTAGCTTTGATAATGACTACTTAACACAGTTGAGCGCTCGCGTTGTACGAATAGCGATTGATCCGAGTTCTCACAATATGGGTTTTGGTAAAAAGCTACTTAGCTATTGCGAGTCGCAAGTAAAAAGCCAATGTAGTTGGTTTGGTGCAAGCTTTGGCGCAACAGCGCAGCTACTTAACTTTTGGCAAAAACAAGGGTTTGATACCGTAAAACTGGGTTATCAACGCGATAAAAGCACAGCTGAACATTCAGCGCTTGTGGTTAAATGCTTAAGCAATAAAAGTGCAATTATCCAACCTTTGAAAAAGCAGTTTAAAAACGACTTTTTTTATGCTCTTTTAACACATTTTAAAACACTAGATTGGCAACTTGTAAGTATTTTAATTGAAGGATTTAGCGATGAGTTAGTAAGCCTCGAGACTCGCGAACGATTAGCCTTGCTCGTAAACAGTAACTTCACTCAATTTAATATCTCTGCGACTCTCTGGCAGGTAGTGAATCAGTCTCCTTCTTGTATGTCTCAATTAACAGAGTCTGATAAACAACTTTTAATAAAGTTAGTGCTGCAAAATGAATGTAATGAAAAAGTGATTCAACACTTAGGTTTATTAGGAAAAAAGCAGCTTGAGAATCAATTTAAACGTGCCATAAAAAACCTCACTAGTGCCATCTAATAACTCCTAGTTACCTATCTCTATTAAATCTTATCCATCTTTAAGCTATTTATTTAATTTGTTCTATCCTTAAAGCATTAACAGGTAAATTAAGATAAAGGCATGGAATTAATAAACTTTAAAGTGGGCTGCAAAACAATTTCACTTAAAATACTCGATATTTTATTAACAGAGCGCTTTGACAATAATCTAACAACTTTACCCAACAATAATAAAAGCTTTATTGGTGTTAAAGATTATATGGATATACCAACGCCTGTGTTTGATTTAGGTATTATTTTAAATAATATCTCAACCGAACAAAGTAATGCGCATGTACTAAAACAACTAAGAACATGGCAAGAAAAACTATTAAACTGGTTCAATACCCTTCAAAGTACCTTGCTAAATAGCTCGGCTTCTATTTCAAGCAATGATGCAGAACTACAAGATTTTGTTCTGTTTTACAAAGAGTTCAACACCGATAATGAAGACTTAAAACTAACAATGTCTCGACTTAACGAACCTTTCCAATCATTGCTAGAAACGGTAAAAGAAGCTATATCAGCTCATAATCAAAGCGATTATAAACAAGTATCAGCTCTGCTCGAAAAAATTAAGCGTAGTAACCTAATTCAGCTAGAGCGTTTATTCGAATCAGCTAAAGAGCAAATAACCTTAGACTATAAACCTATTATTGTTTTTACCACTAAAGACGGCTTAAACCCACACGTAGGGTTATTGGTAGATAAAGTCGAAGATAATATCGACTATAAAAAAGAAGACATTAAACCACTAGATAAGCTCACTGAGGTTGGTTTTGATCTAGACCCACAAACTAAAAATATGATGCGAGGATTAATCAAGCTTTCACAAAAGCACAGTGTATTAATTGATCCAAGCGTAATATTTAAACCAACACAACTAGAATAATCTGAAAGTGAAGAAACTCAAGCTTACGGACTATTTTAAATAGTCTTTAGATTTGGTTATAAACTTTAGTACTGAAGTAAGGAGCTATTCTACTCGACTTGTACATTTAGATAAATTGGAGAGAAATCGAGTGCGTAATGTTAGTTACTCATATTCTACTTTTCTGCAGACGTAAAAAAAGCCCGAATCGTTAAATTTGGGCTTTCTACAATGTGAAGCTTGTGTAATGTCATAGTGCCCACAGCAGTGGAGAGTCACAGTGAAAATGCTATTGTATTCGCCGACTGGGGTATTGAGGGTTTTTGTTGTGATTCTAGCGTAGGGAGTCGCTGCGCTCGCCCGCCCTACGTGATGCGTATTAATGTGAGTGTGTATTA
>NZ_JBEOOQ010000067.1:0-9462 GCF_040309305.1 Pseudoalteromonas sp. RB2-MNA-CIBAN-0110
TTTGATTATTGTAACCACTTTAATCATGGCACATAGATGCCGTATAGGGAGGAGACCATTACATCAGGTTAGTTAAATACTTAAAAAGCACGGTTTTCTAATTTAGAAGCCGTGCTTTTTTGTGTTTTATAAACGCTTAATCTAAATTAAATAGTAACCACTATGCGACCGTTAATTTCACCTTTGAGCATATCATCAAAAATCTCGTTAATGTCCTCTAAGCGTTTTTCTTCAATAATCGCTTTTACTTTACCTTGCGCTGCAAATTCCAAGCATTCTTGCAAATCTTTACGTGTACCAACAATAGAGCCCACTACTGACACGCCATTAAGCACAGTATCAAAAATAGGAAGCGGCATATCCTCTGGAGGTAATCCCACTAATACACATTTACCGCCACGGCGTACACTTTTATAAGCTTGTTCAAACCCAGCTTTAGATACCGCAGTACACACAACGCCATGCGCGCCACCTACTTGTTCAAAAATAGCTTCGCTAGGAACAACTTCTTTAAAGTCGAGTGTTATATCTGCGCCAAGCTCTTTAGCAAGCGCGAGTTTTTCTTTACCTGTATCAACAGCTATTACATTAAAACCCATTGCTTTAGCGTACTGTACTGCTAAATGACCAAGCCCGCCTACACCAACAATAGCAACCCACTGCCCAGGTTTAGCACCAGATACTTTTAATGCTTTATAGGTTGTAACACCTGCACAAAATAATGGAGCAGCTTCAGAAAAGCCTAATCCCTCAGGTATTTTTACAACGTAATCACCGTGAGCCAAACAATATTCTGCATAGCTACCATCAATAGAATAACCCGTATTATGCTGCGATAAACACAGTGTTTCTTTGCCATCTAGGCAAAACTCACAGTGCCCACATGCACTATAGAGCCAAGGAATACCCACTCTATCGCCAACTTCTAAGTGCTTAATGTTGCTTCCAACTTTATCAATAACACCAACTCCTTCATGCCCTGGAACTAATGGCATTTTTGGCTTTACCGGCCAATCACCATGACAGGCATGTAAATCGGTGTGGCAAACGCCACAAGCGGCTATTTTTACTAAAACGTCGTTTATTCCAACCTCAGGAATTGGCAGATCTGTTATTTGTAATTTACCTTTGTATTCATTATTAATTGCAGCTTTCATAGTCATTCCATCGTATGTGAAAAAAATTAAAAATAAGGATTTATTTACGTATTGTTGTGTACAACATATCCCAATATAGATGTATAAATATTAATCTAAATCATACTTTAGTCGTTAAAATCAATTTATAAAATGGCTAAGAACTTGCTATCCAAAATGAGCGTGCTAGCATTTACTTTCTGAAATTACTGAAAGTTACTAAGCTATGAGTTTATCCGAAAAGAATTTTGCCTTTGTAATGCATTGTGGTGAGATGGGCAGCCGCTGGGGATTCAATCGTACGATTGGGCAAATGTGTGGTTTGCTGATTATTACTAAAAATCCAATGACAGCCAATGAGATTGCAGATGCGCTTAGTATTTCTCGCGGTAATGTAAGCATGGGTATTAAAGAGTTGCAATCGTGGCAATTAATTAAAGTGCAGCATATTCCTGGCGATCGAAAAGAGTACTACGCCCCTGCTGGCGATATTTGGGATATGGCAAATCGCGTATTTGAAGAACGTAAAAAGCGCGAAATTGAGCCCACCTTAACATTACTACGCGATAACTTATTAGATGAAGCCAGTAACGACGATGAGCTTTATGCACAAAAACAAATGGGGGAAATTCACAACCTACTTGAAACTGTCACTAAATGGTCATCAGAGCTGCAACGTTTAACGCCAGAGCAACTTAATAAGCTGATGAAGCTAGGTTCTGGAATTGGTAAAGTTATTGACTTAAAAGATAAGATATTCAAAAAAGAATAAAGCCGCAATTGCGGCTTTATTTATATGTATATTTTAATAATTAGATTTTTGGATAACCAATTCTATCCGACAAGTAACCTACGCTAGTAGCAAAGTAATACGAACGATTCCAATGCATAAATACTTTGTAGTTGTCGTACGCTAAATACATACGGCCATTTATATCATCAGGCATAACCAGCGCAGCACGTACGTCCACATTAGGTAAATCAGAGCCATCAGCTTTACGTACACCCAGTGCTTGCCAATCAGCTAATGAGCGCTCTGAGTCGTTCCAATATTCTAACCACTGCTTGCGCGTTTTTGTACCACGCACCAAAACGTATTTACTATCAAAGTTTTCAGGTAACTGTACTTGGCGACCCCACGTAAGAGAGTCGTTCCAGCCTTCTTGCTTTAAATAGTTAGCAATTGAAGCAAAAGCATCTTCCTTTGTGGTCCAAATATCTTTACGGCCATCATTATTGTAATCAACCGCGTAAGCATTAAATGAAGTTGGCATAAATTGCGTTTGCCCCATTGCGCCTGCCCATGAGCCTTTAAATTTATCAAGCGTGATATGGCCCGATTTTAAAATGTCGAGTGCAGCCCAAAGTTGGCGTTTATAAAGCGCTTCTCGGCGTCCATCAAAAGCAAGTGTAACAAGTGACGAAATAACATTATGGCCACCTTGAATAGCGCCAAAGTTACTTTCAAGTCCCCACAATGCCACTATAAAGCGTGCTTGTACGCCAAACTCTTTCGCTACTTTTTCAAGTACATCTTTGTTTTCTGCATAAAGCTTGCGTGCGCGGTCTATTTTCCACTGTGGTACGCGTTTTGGTAAATACGTTTCAAGGGTTTCTTTTACTTCTGGCTGGTTTTTATCAGCCGAAACCACTTTTTCTTTATATGTTGCTGTTGCAAAAGCATCATCAATAAGTTTTGCTTCATAGCCTTTTGAGATGGCTTCTTGCTTTAAATTTGCTAAATAATCTTGAAATTCGGCCTGTGTTTTTGCCATCACAGATGAGCTTAAACATACACCACATAATATAACGATAAGTTTTTTAATCACTATCAACTCCATTTTCTTTTCGTAACTGACTTAGCAAATTTTGTTCCGGTGGAGGAAGTTGTAAATAATAACCCTGATCACTTAGTGCACCTTTTACAGCTTCTAAATCAGACCCACCTAAATGCTCACGTTTTGCTAAGTTGATGATCATCACATAAAGAGGTTGACCAAACATAGCCATTAAAGGTTCCGGAACTTTGTCAAAATCATCTCTTTTTTCAACAAATAAGAACGTATCCGCTTTTTTCTTACTTTTATATACTGCAGTGAGCATTATGACCCTATAAATTCTTGCTTAACAATGCCGCACACTATAACATGAGAGTAATAATAAGTTAGAAAAATTAGATTAGAAATTTCAATAAAGGCCCTATTCAGCCTACGTTTATCTAAAATTAATTTCTAATCAGACAATTCAATTGAGCGTGTATGTCGGACCAAATTTTTGAGTTAAAAGGGAATCTTTTTACGTTATCAGTTTTGCATCTTTATAGTACTGATATAAACCTTTTAGCAGAACAACTATATATAAAAATAGCCCAGGCCCCTAAGTTTTTTGAGGGTGCTCCTATTGTTGTTAATTTAATTGAAATTAAAAACAGTTCACTTGATTTTGTACACTTAAAGTCATTAATCGAGCGTATGAGCTTTAACGCTGTTGGTGTATGCAATGGCTCAGATGAGCAACATACACAAGCTAAAGCTGCTGGCTTGTCTGTTTTGAATTATTCACAAGACGTTAAGAGCGAACCTGTTAAACAAGAGGCTAATACGTCGATTGTAGAAAAAACAGTGCATTTACCAGCGCAAATTATTAGCGGTACAGTTCGTTCTGGACAACAAGTGTATGCAAAAGATAGAGATTTGATAGTACTTGGCGCGGTTAGTCATGGTGCTGAAGTTATTGCCGATGGAAATGTGCATATTTATGGCACGCTACGCGGTCGCGCTATTGCAGGCGCAAAAGGTTTTAAAGAAGCACACATTTTTTGCCAAAAACTTGAGGCCGAGCTGGTTTCAATAGATGGTAACTACTGGATCAGTGATTCACTACAAGGTGAACATTGGGGAAATGCAGTGCAAATACAACAAAAAGACGAATCATTAGAAATTTCAGCTTTGGTTAAAGGATAAATCTCATGGCAAAAGTAATTGTCGTTACCTCAGGTAAAGGCGGTGTTGGTAAAACAACATCAAGTGCTGCAATTGGCACAGGCTTAGCGTTAAAAGGCTATAAAACAGTTATTATCGACTTTGATATTGGTTTACGTAACTTAGATTTAATTATGGGTTGTGAACGCCGTGTTGTTTATGACTTTGTAAACGTAATTAATGGTGAGGCAAACCTTAACCAAGCGCTTATTAAAGATAAACGTGTAGATAAATTATTTTTACTACCCGCTTCACAAACTCGTGATAAAGACGCATTAACTCGTGAAGGTGTTGAACGCGTATTAAACGAATTAAAAGAAGACTTTGATTACATTGTGTGTGATTCACCAGCAGGCATTGAAGCTGGCGCTATGATGGCAATGTACTTTGCTGACGAAGCAATCGTGACAACAAATCCAGAAGTGTCGTCAGTTCGAGATTCAGATCGTATTTTAGGTATTTTACACAGCAAATCAAAACGTGCTGAAGAAGGCCTAGAAAACATTAAAGAACACTTACTATTAACACGCTATAATCCTAGTCGTGTTGAAAAAGGTGAAATGCTATCGGTAGAAGATGTGCAAGATATTCTGTCAATCCCACTATTAGGTGTTATTCCTGAATCGCAAGCGGTATTAAGTGCTTCAAACTCAGGCCAACCTGTTATATTGGATACAGAATCTGATGCAGGCCAAGCTTATTCTGATGCAATTAACCGCTTACTAGGTGAAACCGTCGATTTTCGCTTCTTAGACGTTGAGAAAAAAGGCTTATTTAAACGGATTTTTGGAGGTTAACGTGTCTTTACTTGACTACTTCCGCTCAGAAAAGAAAAACAGTGCGTCACTAGCAAAAGAGCGATTGCAGATCATTGTCGCGCACGAGCGTTCTCAACGAGGAACGCCGGATTACTTACCACAATTAAAACAAGACATTTTAGATGTGATCCGTAAATACGTGAACGTAAGTACCGATGCAGTTCAGGTTCAGTTTGATCAGAACGAAGACGATTTAGCCGTACTTGAGCTAAACGTTACACTACCTGATGAAGAAAAGAAGTAATTGAAGAAAGGGCGCTTTATAAGCGCCCTCTTTATTTTCGCAATAACTTTCTAAATACCTACGTTTTAATCCCCTTCGTGCAACTAAAACTTTTAACTATGTAACACAAAAACTATAGATAAGTATTACACAGTTAAAGAAAATATTTAGTCTTAAGTATCCCATTCTTTTAAAGCGTCTTTAACGTAGGTATATCGCCAAGAGCTCAATAAATCAGGCTTTATATGACTCTGTTTTTGCTCATTAGTTAGCTTCCAATTCCAACTAATCAGTTGATTGACTTGCTTTTTAGAGGCCATAACATCTTCTGGTATATTGTGCTCTTTAGCTACTTTAGTGATCTTTTGTTTTATATCTTTTGCTACTTTTTTATAAGTAGGAAAATCAATTAAGCGCTTAAGTACATCAGGGTGCTGAGCATCTGGAACTTCTTTAGCAACTTCAATACACTTTATTATATCGACACCAGAGCGATTAACTTCAATAGCTTCAACTCCTGGAATTTGACGTAGAGCGTTTAAACTTGAAGGACCACGTTTGGCAATTTCAGTCATGTTATGTTCTTTTAACACAAAATTAAGTGCCAAATTTTTCTTGATAGCTTTATTTCTTCGCCATACAGCAAGCTCTTTTAACACAGCTAGTTCGTGCGGTTTAAGTTGCCATGCATTTTTAATATCTTTATATAAAAGCTCGTCAGGTGTTTGAAATGCACGTTTTTTGGCAATCAATTCACTTTCGTTTATTACAATGTCAAAGAAGCCAGCGGCATTAATGCGATCGATAATCAGCTCAAAACACGGTAATAAGTAAAAAGTATCAGCAGCCGCGTAGTCTAATTGTTTTTTAGTTAACGGGCGTTGCAGCCAGTTAGTGCGTGACTCGCTTTTATCTATTTCAATACCTTGCAGCTCTTTTACCATAAGAGCAAAACCCATACAGTTACCTTCACCGAGTAGCTGCAACGCAAATTGTGTATCAAATAATGGGGCTGGGACAAAGCCTGCGTACTTTTGAAAAACTTCAATATCTTCTGAAGGAGAATGCAGTACTTTTAAAACTGCAGGATCTTTAAGTATTTCCCAAAAATCAAATAGTGAAAGTTCCGCTAATGGGTCAATAAGCGCTAAATGCTCACCATCAAAAACTTGGATAAGTGCAACTTCTGGATACAAAGTACGACGACGCATAAACTCAGTATCAATAGCTAAAATAGGTTTATTTTTTATTTGTTCAACAAAAGTGTTCAGTTGATTTTGGGTTTCGATCAATTGGTATTGCACTTAATCTCCTACAATAAAAAAGCCGACATATGTCGGCTTTTTTATAGGTTGCTAATCTTTCAAGGCTCTTCGGAGTATCTTACCTACGTTAGTCTTAGGTAACTCATCCCTAAACTCTACCAGCTTGGGGACCTTGTAATTAGTTAAATTATCACGACAGTGACTTATTATATCTTTTTCAGTTAAAGAAGGGTCTTTTTTCACAACAAAAACTTTAACTTGTTCACCACTTACATCGTGAGGAATACCGATAGCAGCTACTTCAAGCACACCTTCGTGCATAGCCACTACTTCTTCAATCTCATTAGGGAAAACATTAAAGCCAGATACGATGATCATGTCTTTTTTACGATCTACAATAAAGAAGAAACCTTCGTCATCATAAGTCGCAATATCACCTGTAGCAAACCAGCCGTCTTTTAAACATTCAGCGGTTGCATCTGGTCGTTTGTAATAACCAACCATGACTTGCGGGCCTTTAACACAAAGCTCGCCAGGTTCACCTTTAGCGGCTTCTTCGCCGTTATCTAAAACCAATTTAATATCAGTGTTAGGCGCTGGTAAACCAATAGAGCCATTATATGCTTTCAAATCAAAAGGACTAATAGTAACTAAAGGAGAACATTCTGTAAGGCCATAACCTTCCATTAATTTTGAGCCAGTCACTTTTTGCCATTTTTCAGCAACAGGACGTTGAACGGCCATACCGCCACCTAAAGACATTTTTAAATGACTAAAATCAAGTTCAGCAAAACCTGGTGTGTTTAATAAACCATTAAATAATGTATTAACACCGGTAATAGCTGTGAAATTATGTTGACCCAGCTCTTTAACAAACCCAGGCATATCTCGTGGGTTTGTAATTAATATATTTAAACCACCGTACTTCATAAATGTTAGGCAGTTAGCTGTTAAGGCAAATATATGATAAAGCGGTAAAGCAGTCACAACCACTTCTTCACCACGGTTTAACACTTTGTCTAAACAACCTGAAACTTGTTCAAGGTTACCAACCATGTTGCCATGGCTCAGCATTGCCCCTTTAGATACACCTGTTGTGCCGCCGGTGTACTGTAAAAATGCAAGATCAGACAAGCTCATTTCAGGGCGCGTATATTTAGCTTCATCTGCAGCTAAAACGTCTGAAAATTTAATTGTGTTAGGCAAGTTGAACTTTGGCACCATTTTTTTAATGTGCTTCACAACAAAGTTAACGACATGCTTTTTAAGCCCGCCAACCATATCGCCTACTTGCGTAACCACGATATGTTTAACATCAGTATGAGCAAGTGACTTTTCAAGTGTGTCAGCAAAGTTTGCTAGGATGAAAATAGCCGTAGTGTCAGAGTCTTTTAGCTGATGCTCTAATTCACGTACTGTGTAAAGTGGGTTAACATTTACAACCACACAACCTGCACGCAAAACACCTAAAATTGTGACTGGTGTTTGTAGTAAATTAGGCATCATTACGGCAACTTTGTCGCCTTTTTTAAGACCCAAATCATTTTGAATATAGGAAGCAACTTTTTTTGTTGCTGTGTCTATTTCATCGTAAGACATCGTTTTACCCATATTCGTAAATGCAGGTAAATTGGTGTAGTCACTAAAACTTTTTTCGAACACTTCGAGTAACGAGTTGTAATGCTCAGGATCGATTGTTTCAGGCATACCCTCTGGGTAGCGCTTAAGCCAGATTTTTTCCACTCTTAGCCCCTGTTTATAATTATATTTTTATTAACCTTAATCTAAGTAAGGCGCTTTAACAATTGAGCAAATACTCTAATGCAGGAATAATCCCACATTTAACACAAACTTACAATTAACATGCACCATTTTGCAGCATAAAGTCTTGAATATGCTCAAAACATAGTTCACTGCTTTGCATGTGGCAATGATGCCCACCATCTACATTAATGACCTTCAAGCTATTGTAATAACTAATATACTTTGCCAAATTTTGTTTTACAAACGAATAACCTTCGTTACCTAAAATTAATTGACATGGTGCAATTAAATCTTTTATTGCACCAATACATTGCGCCTCATCAAACCTAAAACCTGAGTGATTTTTGAGCTTTGGATCTGTTGTTAGCGCAAAACCATCTAGAACCTGTTTTATATTTCGCTGCATTAATAGCGTAATAAGCTCGCTATTTAAATCGGTTGTTTGAGCGCGTGCTTCATAAATAAGTTCTTTCGATTTATAAATTCTCGACTTTTTATTTTTTAAACGCGCTCTATTTAGTACTGCACTTTTTAACTGTTCACACACACCTTCACTCGGGGTTGTAACACAACCAATTCCCTCAATAAAGGTAACAGACTTTACATAATCGCTAAAGCAGCTAGCAAAAAGACCTGCAACCATAGCCCCCATTGAATGACCTACTAAATGTATTTTTTTAACACCAAGCGCATTTATAAGTTGGTACACATCATCAATATAATCAATAAAATAATAGTGTGCGTCATCACTTCGCCAAGACGATAAACCGTGCCCAACAAAGTCAATGCAGTACCAAGTGTGCTCTGGGTTAACGTTGTTTAACATTGGCATAAAGCTATGGCAGTTGTCTAACCACCCATGCAACGCTATTACTATTTCATTCCCTGAACCTACTTTTAAGCCATGAATATTTAAATTATTGGTTTCAATATTAAATGGCTGCACGGTAAGTCCTTTATTAATTTAGAGCATCATTATTTATAGCATACAAGTTGTCAGACCACTAACTTAGAAAATGGTGCCAAATTCACGATTTAATTATCTTCCTGGTATCAAATATAGCACTGAGTAGAAAACCAAACTCAATATTTTCAATAACTTAAAAATGGAGTAATAAGCAAAGTTTTTTTAACATATTAATTTTGAGTACCTTTTAAACAAATAAAAGGTGAGAGCACCATATATAGATAGCTTATAACTAGGGCGTGTTGATCTTTGCGGTATAAAAAACAAACAGCATGAGGATAAGGTATAATTGAATTCGCTAAAAAACG
>NZ_JBEOOQ010000068.1:0-8555 GCF_040309305.1 Pseudoalteromonas sp. RB2-MNA-CIBAN-0110
TGTTCGTTTGATCGGTGTATTATTTGACTTGGTCATAATAAATCCTAAATGTGTAAACACATTTCAGGACGAGACAATGTTAAAAATTAAAGACAGTGATCACGCTCACTGCCTTTAATTTAAATCGCCTTTAATGTAACTTCATTTTTGGGCGCACTACACGCAACACTTTTTCGCTTATCCATAATGCAAAGGTTTTTGCGCTGCCATGTATGGCGCGTTGGTGCATACGGTATAAAGATATATACATAAAGCGGGCAATTTTACCTTCAATAAAAAAGGTATTGCTGGTTAGGTTACCCATTAAGTTACCCACGGTGCTGTAGCTCGATAAGTTAACCAACGAGCCATGGTCGCTGTATTTAAAGCCGCGTAGTGGTTGCTGCTTTAATGTTGCGATGAGATTTTTTTCGACGCACAACGCCATTTGATGCGCCGATTGTGCGCGAGGTGGTACTTGTTTGCCGTCGGCTTGGATAAATGCGCAGCAATCACCTAGTACAAAAATGCTTTCGTCTACGGTGCTTTGTAAAAACTCGTTTACTTGAATTTGGTTGCTACGAGTAAGCTCAAAAACACCTAAGTCTTTAATAAAATCAGGTGCTTTTACGCCTGCCGCCCACACCATAATATCGGCATCAATGTGTTCTTCATCTTTGGTGATAAAGCCTTGTGCGGTGCCTTCTTTTACTTGCGTTTGTTCGCGCACGTTTACACCAAGTTTTAATAGCTCACGTTTAGCACTTACGGCAATACGCTCAGGTAATGCAGGTAAAATACGCGGGCCAGCTTCAATTAAATGAATATGCAAACGCTTAGACGACATATTTGTTAAGCCATAAAGCTTTAATAGCTCAGACACATGGTAAAGCTCAGCTGAGAGTTCAACACCCGTAGCACCGCCGCCTACAATGGCAATATTAAGTGATTGCTGTTGGTTGTCGTCTTGGTGAAGGCGCGTAAAGCTATCTAGTAATGAGTGCTGAAAGCGCTCTGCTTGTTGGCTTGAATCTAAAAAGTAGCAATGCTCTTTTATGCCTGGGGTATTAAAGTCGTTACTTACGCTGCCAATGGCAATAACAAGGTGATCGTAACGAACTGTACGGCCAGGTAAAATAGTGTGGCCTAACTCGTCGTTTAATGGGGAGAGGGTAATTGTTTTATTGCTTTGGTCTATATTGCAAAAGGTACCAAGTTGAAAACGATAATGATGTTTTGCGGCATGGGCTGAATACACAACGCCATCTAAATCAGGGTCAATAGAGCCTGTCGCTACTTCGTGCAGTAACGGCTTCCATATGTGGGTACGGTTTTTGTCTATTAACAGTATATCTGCTTGTTTTTTTTTCCCTAGCTTATGCCCCAGTTGGGTTGCAAGTTCTAATCCGCCAGCACCACCGCCAATAACGACGATTTTAGGTATTGTAATACTCATAACGTTGCCCTTAAAAATAATATACCCAAGTGATCTGTATTTTTTATTAGTTTTTTAAGGTGACTTGGGTATCAATAAATTATTTTGGCAACAAGTAGTTACTACTCATTTAATGGGTGCCTAGTTTGCGCCTAAATAAAACCGATGTCAGCAATAAATAATGTTATTTGTTGTATACTTATACCCAAACCGTCTCAATATGCAGAATTCAGCGTTTCACAGGGGCTTAATATCAAGGCGTTACTTTGCAAGAATGGCAGCCCCCTTTTAAGAAGTAACAACGATGAGAGTAAGTGCCTGTGAAACGCCCAATGGGTTGGTTTAAAAGCGATTTATACTGCGTTATTGATTTTAACAATAGAACCACTATTATTTGCAATCAATGCCTTGCCTAAATCGCTTTTAACTCCAACTGAAACTCTCATCTTGAGATGGTTTGGGTATACATGCAAATATTTCATCTACACTGCATTTTTATAAGCATGACTATTGTTTAGCCATCAAAAGGACATTTATGACCACGCCACTAATTCAATCACTTGAGCAGCACTTTGGTTTTAGCCAATTTAGAACAGGGCAACAACAAACTATAGAGCAGCTTTTAAATGGTCAATCTTCGTTGGCTATATTTCCGACCGGCTCGGGTAAATCGTTGTGCTATCAATTAACTGCGTTGCATTTACCAAATTTAACCTTAGTGGTTTCGCCTTTACTTGCATTGATGAAAGATCAAATTAGCTTTTTAAATAGCAAAGGTATTTATGCAGCTAGCCTTGATTCGAGCCAAGATCAAATGCAAAGCAGCACCGTAATGAATGATGTGCGAAATGGTAAAATTAAAGTACTAATGGTGTCGGTTGAGCGCTTTAAAAACGAGCGTTTTAGAGAGTTTATAAGCCAAGTGGCGCTTTCGATGTTAGTGGTAGACGAAGCGCACTGTATATCAGAATGGGGCCATAACTTTAGACCCGACTACCTTAAACTACCGCGTTACCGCGAAGAGCTTAATATTCCTTTAGTGTTGTTACTTACTGCAACGGCCACTAAAAAAGTAAAACGCGATATGGCAGAGCGCTTTGCTATTGCGCCTGAGTGTATTGTGCAAACGGGCTTTTACCGCGCTAATTTAGATTTAAGCGTGCTGAGCGTTAAAACCGCCGATAAAAACACCGAGCTTACCAACATTGTACGTGCGCAAAGTGGCCCAGGTATTGTGTATGTAACGCTACAGCAAAGCGCTGAGCAAGTTGCTAATGTGCTAAGTGCGCAAGGTGTGCATGCCGTTGCTTACCATGCAGGGCTTGAAGATACGCTACGCTGGCAAATTCAAGATGACTTTATGGGCGGTAAAATTAACGTTGTTGTGGCAACCATAGCCTTTGGTATGGGCGTTGATAAATCAGATATTCGCTTTGTTATACATTACGACTTACCAAAATCGATAGAAAACTACAGCCAAGAAATTGGCCGAGCAGGGCGCGATGGCAATCCATCAAACTGTTACACGCTTGCTAACCTAGACGGCCTAAATACGGTTGAAAACTTTGTATATGGCGACACTCCTGAGCTTAGCGGTATTGAATGCGTAATTAACGATATTCGTCAAAGCCACCAGCAATGGGAAATGCAAGAATACAGCTTATCGAGTGAAAGTAATATTAGGCAACTGGCACTTAAAACCTTACTCGTACAGCTTGAAATGCAAGGCGCAATAACGCCGCAATATGCTTACTACGCCGATTTTAAATACAAATTTTTGGTTGATAAAAACGAATTGCTTGGCCATTTTGATGAGCAACGCCAAGCATTTTTAACACAAATATTTAGCCATACCGATTTTAAAAAAATATGGGGCACGCTAAATTTTGACTCCCTTACACAAGCTGCGCAGGTTGATCGAAAACGCGTAGTGGCTGCTCTTGATTACCTAGCCGAAAAAAACTTAATAACGCTCGAAACCAAACGTATTACCCAAGTATACAAAGTGCATGGAGAGGTTATAAATAACCCAGAACTTGCCCCGCAACTTCACGACTACTTTACCGACAAAGAACAAGCCGAAATTAAACGTATTGCTGCACTGGTACGCTTTTTTGAGCTACAAAGTTGCTTAAGCTATAACTTAGCGCGCTATTTTGACGATCAAAATGCACCTGAGCAGTGTGGGCATTGTAGTGTGTGTAGAGGCCATGCGGTTAAGCTTGAATACTCTATAGAGCCTGCATATATTGACGAGCAACTTATTTATCAAAAGGTAGATGAGTTTTTAGCGCATATGGCAGACAAAGGTAATCACAATGTGGGTATTGAAACCCAATGCCGCTTTTTAGCGGGGATGAGTGTGCCGTTATTTGCGCGTAATAAAGTACGCCAGCTGAGTGGTTTTGCACTGTGTGAGCAAATGCGTTACAGCGATATTAAAGCAAAACTACTAGCGCGTTAAATTAGTTACTGTATCCTAGTGGCTTATTCAAAAAAGTAAGCCACTATGCCTCATATTGTTATCCCCGTTGAAAATATTTCTACTACCCCAGAGCCCGTTACGTGTGCTAACTGCCAAGCCTGTTGTTGCCAATTAGAAGTGCGCATAGTAACCGACACCGGCGTGCCTTTTAACTATATAGAATACGATAAATGGGGCAGCGAAGTAATGAAACGCGCTGACGACGGCTGGTGTCAAGCACTCGACCGTAATACGCTTATGTGCTCTATTTACGAAAACCGCCCATTAGTATGTCGCGAGTTTGAAATGGCGTCGGGTGAGTGTATTACCGAGCGCGATTTAGCAGGTATATAGTCCGCTATTATTAAAGTACATAAACAACAAAGGGGCTTAAAAGCCCCTTTGTTTATTGCTTACTATAAAAATTAAACTTTAAAGTAGCTAATATACTTTTTAAGTGTGTTTGAAAGGTCAGCTAATGCAACAGCTTCTTGTGCGTTACTGTTAAGCGACATGCTGGTTTCTTTGGACATACTGGCAATTTCTTCTACGCCGGTACTAATTTGCGCCACAGTGGCTACTTGGTTTGATGTTGATTCAACAATTTCAAGCACGTTACTTAATGAATCGTTAGCTTGTTGCTGTATTTGATGCAGTAACTCGTTTGCTTCGTGAGTAAGTGTTAGGCCATTTTCTACTTGTGGTACTGTGGTTTCCATAGCTGTTACCGACGCTTGCGTGTTTTCTTGTACTTGCAAAATCATCTTTTCGATATCGCCTGTTGCGTCGCCAGTGCGCTGGGCAAGTTGCCTTACTTCGTCAGCAACAACAGCAAACCCTCGGCCTGTTTCGCCTGCTCTTGCAGCTTCTATTGCTGCATTTAGTGCAAGCAAGTTTGTTTGATCGGAAATACTGCGGATCACACTTAAAATATCGCCAATGTGTTTTACATGTTCTTGCAGCACGTTTACTTGGGTAACCGTCGCTTTTACGGTTACTGAGATTTGCTCAATTTCGGCCGCTACTTTTTGCACTGCAATACTACCTTGCTGCGATAATTGCGCGGTTATTTTTGAGTTATCTTCTGTTTGCCTAACTGAGTCGGCTACAGCATGGATACTACGGCTCATTTCTTCTAGGCTGCTTACTGCCGAGTTTGTATAAGTTACTTGTGCGTCAGCGGCACTAAGTGCTTGCTGCGAGCCAGACGCTACGCTTGCAGAGTGAGTAGAAAGCTCTTCAGATGAGTTAATAATGCTATCTACAATGGTTTTTAATTTAGATTGCATCACCCCTACAGAAGCCATCATGCTATTTGGGCAACACGACTGTACATCACCTCTTAAGTCGCCTTGGGCAATAAGGGCAATTACTTCAGCGGCTTCTTGTGGTTCGCCACCTACTGAATTTCTGATCAGTTGGCTAATAACATACGCAACGCTTATGCCTATTAAAAAGGCAAGTGCGGTGAGCGAAATCATCCAAATTTTAAACGAGCTGGCAATATCGAGAGTATCAATAGTGGTGGTTTGATTTGCTTGCTCTTGCAGGTTTATAAATTGGTTTATAACATTTAGCCACTGGGTAAACGCAGGGCGTGCATCGGTCAATAAAATGCGCTCAGCTTCGTCTAGGTTTCCTGCGTTTTTAGCGTTTATTACACCTTGAATGAAAGGCTGAGTGCGCTGCTCTATTTGATTTATTTTATTAATTAAAGCGCGCTCTTCATTATTCATATTACCCATTAGCTCGGCCATAGACCGGCTTGACGTTTTGTAAAATGCGTTTAGCTCTTTTATGCTCTTTAACACGGAGCTTAAACTGCTTTGATCGGTAATTAGCACTACATCGCGCACGGCTATTGCTCTGTCGTGTACGCTGCCTCTAAAGTTAATTGCGTAACGTTGCTTTACCGAATTTACGTCGGTCATGTGGGTAATGTTATTATTAATGAGGCTAACGCGCGAAATGCCAATAATGGTTAAAATAAGCATCATTGATAAAATTACGCCAAAGCCGGTCGTTAAACGCATGTTTATGGTCATGGTTGATCCCAAGTGTGAGTCAATACGCGCAAGAGCAGCTTGTATTATTAGTGATTATTCTAAAACAATAGCAGCATTATGTCTTATTAATTAAAGTTTTATTAGCAATAAGGGATTGTTTGTTAATTTAGTTTACAAGCGTAACTTTAATGAGGAGTGTTTTTCAGGCATTAAAAAAGGGGCTAAATGCCCCTTAATGTTATATAAAAATATTATATAAAAGTAGTTAGTCGTACTTTGCTTCTAGCTCATTAGCTGTATGAAACTTCTCATGACTTTGTAATTGCTCGTCGTATTTAACGAGGTTTTTAAAGTGCGCTAATTGACCTGAGTTTTTAACAATTTCAACAATAAACGACATCATAAAATCAGCGCCCGTTAGGGTATCGCCCACTAAATAACGTTTACCTTCAAGGCGGTCGTTAAAGTAGCTAATTACTTTGGCTGTTTCAGCGTCGGCATAGCCTTCTAAAAACTGTGTTTTAGCGCCGTCTTTTAGTACAAACATTTTAAGTAAAAGTGGTAAAATTGCTGAGCTTTCTGCAAAGTGCAGCCATTGCTGGTAGTCAACATATTCAGCGGTATCTACTTTTGGAGCAAATTTGCCGTTACCGTATTTAGAAATAAGGTAGTCGGTAATAGCGCCTGATTCAGCAATAATTAAACCGCCATCTTCAATTACCGGTGACTTACCAAGTTGATGAATATGCTTTAGTTCGTCAGGGGCTAAAAATGTGTCTTTATTACGCTGATAAGCCACAATTTCGTAGTCAACATCTAGCTCTTCTAAAAGCCAAATTACGCGTTTAGAACGTGATTTATTTAAATGGTGTAGTTTGATCATGTCAGTCCTTTTGTGGCTTGTAAGGACTTGGCCTTACAAGCCGTTTAAAATTAAAGTGGGTTATTAATTTTAACCACAGTTTTACCAAAGTTTTTACCGCATATCATGTCGTTGAACGCGCCTACTGTATTTTCAATGCCTTCTACCATGTGCTCACGGTATTGAATTTTTCCATCTTGCAGCCATTTTTGCATATCTTGTGCAAACTCGTCATAACGGTCGCCGTAATCATCAAAAATGATAAAGCCTTGCATTTTAATACGCTTAGTAAGCAATTGACCCATTAGCATACCTAAACGGTCTGGGCCTTCTGGCAAGCTAGTTGCGTTATATTGCGATACTAAACCACACAATGGTACGCGCGCTGCGGTATTTAGTAATGGTAGTACGGCGTCGAATACTTTACCGCCCACATTTTCGTAGTAAACATCAATGCCTTTATCACAGGCTTTTTCTAACTGCTCTGCAAAGTCATCAGCTTTATGATCAATACAGGCATCAAACCCTAGTTTTTCAACGGCGTGTGCACATTTTTCACTACCACCAGCAACACCCACTACTTTACAGCCTTTAATTTTAGCTATTTGACCAACAGTTGCGCCTACAGGGCCTGTTGCTGCTGCAACAACTACGGTTTCGCCTTCTTTAGGCTGGCCAATATCAAGTAAACCCATGTAAGCCGTAAAGCCAGGCATACCCATAATGCCTAATGCGTATGAAGGGTTTGCAGGCTCTTTACCTAATTGCATTAAGCCTTCACCATCGGTAATGGCGTAGTCTTGCCAACCTGTGTAGGCAAGTACCCATTCATCTTCGTTAAACTTATCGTTTTTAGACTCTTCTACTTGGCACACTGTTGCGCCAACCATTACATCGCCAATATTAACAGGGTCAGCGTACGACTTAGCATCGCTCATACGACCACGCATGTACGGGTCTAGCGATAGGTAAATAGTACGTAGTAAAACTTCGCCGTCTTTTAATGCAGGAAGCTCTACCGTTTTTAATTTAAAGTTTTCATCTGTTGGAGCGCCATTAGGGCGTGATTCAAGAGTAAGTTGGCGACTAGTCGTAGACATAAAAATCTCCTATTAATATAAATAAACTACTTACCGAATGTTTACGCTTTAAAAATCGTGATCAGCTAAACAATAATGCGCGGCTAAGCAGTATGAATATGTACAATGCGTACCTTAATAAAGGAGTTTTGGGCGGGTGGTTGATAATTCAACCTTTGCAGAGTATTTATTCTAAATGGTTTATTTTAGCTTGCTAAAAATATGGCTATTGTAAAATACCCCGTTTTTATAAATGGCCTGTTTAAGCACAGCCTCTTGCTCAAAGCCGCTTTTAGTAAGTGCTTTCATAGAGCCGGTATTACCAGCAAACACGGCACCAAAAATTCTGTTTAAGTGTGAGCTTGCAAACGCTTCATTGCATATAAGTTCAATAGCGCGAGTAATAATGCCTTGCCCCCAATAGGCTTTATTTAGCCAATAACCAATTTCGCCACTGTGGCTGTATTCAAATTCGCCGGGAGTTATGCCAATACAGCCGGCAAATTGTCCATTTACCTCAATGGCCTTAGCCGTTGCATCAATTACGCCGTTTTTTGAGCCTTGGTTTATCCACCAATCAGCATCGGCTTGCGTATAAGGAAACGGAATTTTTGACGATAAATAACGCGTTACCTGTTCATCATTTAAGGTGCTGTCCCGTCCTAAAATACGTTGACGGTTTTAATTGAAGGCCAGTAGCTTTTGCTCCTGGCTTTTTTTGTGCACTTGG